>NZ_JBEXWC010000012.1:0-217667 GCF_040629635.1 Streptomyces sp. NPDC005898
CGGTGTGGCCGCGCGCCAGCGGGACATCCTCGCGGAGATCCGCGAGGGCGTCACGGACGAGGACTACGTCCACACCCTGAAGGTCCTCCAGCGGATCCGAGGAGTTCGCGGCCGACCAGCGGCTTGCCGCCGACCTTCGCGGTCTTGGGGCGCGGCACCAGGATCTGGTGGGCGTTCGCCCTGATGACCGTGCCCGGGTAGAGGCGCTTGAGCCGCAGCTCCTGCGACTCGCGCAACTCCACCGGCGCGAAGCGGATGTTGTTGCCCTGGAGGACGATCTCGCCGACCTCGCAGGCCCGCGCGAGCATCCGCAGGCCCGCGACGAGCAGGAGGTTCTCCACCGGCTCCGGCAGCTTGCCGTAGCGGTCGGTCAGCTCCTCGCGCACCGCCTTGACGTCCTCCTCCGTGGTGGCGGAGGCGATCGCCCGGTAAGCCTGGAGGCGCAGCCGCTCGCCGGGGGCGTAGTCGTGCGGGACGTGCGCGTCCACCGGCAGCTCGATCTTGACCTCCAGGGGCGGCTCCTCCTCCACCCCGCCCTCCAGCGAGGCGCGGTAGTCGGCCACCGCCTCGCCGACCATGCGGACGTACAGGTCGAAGCCGACGCCCGCGATGTGCCCGGACTGCTCGCCGCCGAGGAGATTGCCGGCGCCGCGGATCTCCAGGTCCTTCATCGCCACGTACATGCCCGCGCCCATCTCCGTGTGCTGGGCGATGGTCGCCAGGCGCTCGTGGGCGGTCTCCGTGAGGGGCTTCTCCGGCGGGTAGAGGAAGTAGGCGTAGCCGCGGTCGCGGCCCCGGCCGACGCGGCCGCGCAGCTGGTGGAGCTGGGAGAGGCCGAAGTTGTCGCCGCGCTCCACGATCAGGGTGTTGGCGTTGGAGATGTCGATGCCGGACTCGACGATCGTCGTGGAGACGAGCACGTCGAACTTCTTCTCCCAGAAGTCCACGACGACCTGCTCCAGGGCCTGTTCGCTCATCTGGCCGTGGGCGATCGCGATCCGCGCCTCGGGCACGATGTCGCGCAGCCGGGCCGCCGCGCGGTCGATGGACTCGACGCGGTTGTGGATGTAGAAGACCTGGCCCTCGCGCAGCAGTTCACGGCGGATGGCCGCGCCGATCTGCCTCTCCTCGTAGGGGCCCACGAAGGTCAGGACCGGGTGGCGCTCCTCGGGCGGGGTGGTGATCGTGGACATCTCCCGGATGCCGGTGACCGCCATTTCGAGCGTACGGGGGATGGGGGTGGCCGACATGGTGAGCACGTCGACGTTGGCCCGCAGCTTCTTCAGCTGCTCCTTGTGCTCGACGCCGAAGCGCTGCTCCTCGTCGACGATGACCAGGCCGAGGTCCTTGAACTTGGTCTCGGAGGAGAACAGGCGGTGCGTGCCGATGACGATGTCCACCGAGCCGTCGCGCAGCCCCTCCAGGGTCGCCTTGGACTCGGTCTCCGTCTGGAAGCGGCTGAGCGCCTTCACGTTGACGGGGAACTGGGAGTAGCGCTCGGAGAAGGTGCCGAAGTGCTGCTGCACCAGGAGCGTGGTGGGCACGAGGACGGCGACCTGCTTGCCGTCCTGCACCGCCTTGAAGGCCGCGCGCACGGCGATCTCCGTCTTGCCGTAGCCGACGTCGCCGCAGATCAGGCGGTCCATCGGGACCGTCTTCTCCATGTCCTCCTTGACCTCGGCGATCGTGGTCAGCTGGTCGGGCGTCTCCGCGTACGGGAAGGCGTCCTCCAGCTCGCGCTGCCAGGGCGTGTCGGGGGCGAAGGCGTGGCCGGGCGCGGCCATGCGGGCGGAGTACAGCTTGATGAGGTCGGCGGCGATCTCCTTGACGGCCTTCTTCGCGCGCGCCTTGGTCTTGGTCCAGTCGGCGCCGCCGAGGCGGTGCAGGGTCGGCGCCTCACCGCCGACGTACTTGGTGATCTGCTCCAGCTGGTCGGTGGGGATGTACAGCCGGTCGCCGGGCTGGCCGCGCTTGGCGGGGGCGTACTCCACGACGAGGTACTCGCGGGTCGCACCCTGGACGGTGCGCTGCACCATCTCGATGTAGCGGCCGACGCCGTGCTGCTCGTGGACGATGTAGTCGCCGGCCTCCAGGGTCAGCGGGTCGATCGTCTTGCGGCGGCGCGCGGGCATGCGCCGGCCGTCCTTGCCGGCCGCCTTCTGGCCCGACAGGTCGGTCTCGGTGAGGACGGCGAGCTTCAGCGCGGGGTCGACGAAGCCGAAGTCGATCGAGCCGCAGGAGACGTGCACCAGCGACGGCGTCAGCTCGGTGAGGTCGCCGTCCAGGCGGGCCGCGATGCCCTCGCCGCCGAGGACCTCCACGGTGCGGGCGGCGGGGCCGTGCCCCTCGGTGACGTAGACGGTGCGCCAGCCGTCGGCGAGCCAGCCCTTGGTGTCGGCCAGCGCCTTCGCGGTGTCGCCGCGGTAGGACTCCGGGGCGTGCATGCCGAGCTTGAGGGTGTCCGCGTCCAGCTCCTCGTCGGCGGCGAAGGGGCTCACCGACCACCACATCATGCCGAGGTCGCGCGCGTGGTCCCGGACGTCCGCGATGCCCCACAGGGAGGCCGCGCCCACGTCGATCGGCGCCTCCCCGCCGCCGGCCGTCGCCGCCCAGCTGGCCTGGAGGAACTCCTGCGAGGTCGCCACCAGGTCCGCCGCGCGCGTGCGCACCCGCTCCGGGTCGCAGACCACCGCCATGCTGTTCTTCGGCATGACGTCGAGCAGCAGCTCCATCTCGTCCACCAGGACCGGGGCGAGGGACTCCATGCCCTCGACGGCGATGCCCTCGGCGATCTTGCCGAGCAGCTCGCCCAGCTCCGGGTGGCGCTCGGCGAGAGCCGCGGCCCGCTGCCGTACGTCATCGGTGAGCAGCAGTTCACGGCAGGGCGGCGCCCACAGGCCGTGCTCGGCGACCTCCAGGGAGCGCTGGTCGGCGACCTTGAAGTAGCGGATCTCCTCGACGTCGTCGCCCCAGAACTCCACGCGCAGCGGGTGTTCCTCGGTCGGCGGGAAGACGTCGAGGATGCCGCCGCGCACGGCGAACTCCCCGCGCTTCTCGACCAGCTCGACCCGCGCGTACGCGGCCGCCGCGAGCGCGCCGACGACCTCGCCCAGGTCAGCGCTCTGCCCGGCGCGCAGGGCCACGGGCTCCAGGTCGCCCAGGCCCTTGACCTGCGGCTGGAGCACCGAGCGGACGGGCGCGACGATGACGGAGACCGGGCCGGTCTCGGGGTCGTCCGGGCGGGGGTGGGCCAGGCGCCGCAGGACCGCGAGGCGGCGGCCGACCGTGTCGGAGCGGGGCGAGAGACGCTCGTGCGGCAGCGTCTCCCAGGAGGGGTAGTCCACGACGCCGTCCGGCGGCAGGATCGTGCGCAGCGCGGCGGCCAGGTCCTCCGCCTCGCGGCCCGTGGCCGTCACGGCGAGGACGGGGCGGCCGCTCTCGCGGGCCAGTGCCGCCACGGCGAAGGGGCGCGCCGCGGGCGGCCCGACCAGGTCGACGTGCGAGCGGTGGCCGTCGGTGGCGGCCTTGACCGCCTCGGCGAGTGCCGCGTCCTTGACGACAGCGTCGAGCAGACCGTGCAGGCTCATGGAAGGCTTTCTCTCGGGCCGGGGGGCCTCCAGCCTACGACTCCGGGTCGGCCGGCGCGGGCCCTTGGCCCGGGGTGCCCGGTGGGGCGGGGCCGTGTCTGGCGCACAATGTTGCGACAACGGGATGGGAAGGCCCCCGCCACGGGGGCTCCGCCCCGGACCCGCTCCTCGGACGCCGGAGGAGCCGAATCCGACCAGGAAGTCACCCCCATGCCCGGAGCACAGCCCGACGCCCCCGCGCAGGAGCGCGGCGACGAGCTCATACCGTCGCGGGACCAGGCCCGTCCCGGCCCCCGCCCAGGGACCCGCGGCGTCTGGGACCGCGTCCCGCCTCTCCTCGCCGGCGCGCTGTTCCTCGCGTACGCCGTCGTGTCCGTCGGGCGCCACCGGCGCATGGAGACCCGCTCCTGGGACCTCGGGATCTTCGAGCAGGCCGTGCGGGCCTACGCGCACCTCCGGGCGCCGGTCGCCGACCTCAAGGGGCCCGGCGCCAACATCCTCGGCGACCACTTCAGCCCCGTCACCGCGCTCCTCGCGCCCGCCTACCGGCTCTTCCCCTCGCCCGTCACCCTGCTCGTCGCGCAGGCGCTGCTCCTCGCCCTCTCCGCGATCCCCGTCACGCGGGCCGCGACCCGGCTGCTCGGGCGGGTGTCGGGGCTCGCCGTCGGGGTCGCCTACGGCCTGTCCTGGGGCATCCAGCGTGCCGTCGACTTCGACTTCCACGAGATCTGCTTCGCCGTACCGCTGATCGCGTTCTCCCTGGAGGCCCTGCTGCGGCAGCGGTGGCGGGCCGCGCTGCTGTGGGCGCTGCCGCTGGTCCTCGTCAAGGAGGACCTCGGGCTCACGCTCGCCGCGATCGCGCTCGTCGTGGCGTTCCGCGCGCACCGGCGCGGCCACGCGAAGGCGGTGCCCGAGGCCCTCGCCGTCGCCGCCTTCGGCGCGGTCGCCGCCCTGGTCACGCTCACCCTGGTCATTCCCGCGTTCAACTCGGGCGGCGCGTACGACTACTGGGACAAGGTCGGGGAGGGCGGCGCGGCCTCCGGGGCGTTCGACGGGCTCGGCACGAAGCTGCGCACCCTCGCCTGGCTGCTGATCCCGACCACCGGGCTGCTCGCCCTGCGCTCGCCGCTGCTGCTGGTCGCGCTGCCCACGCTCGGCTGGCGCTTCCTGTCCGGCGACGACCACTACTGGGGCACCGACTGGCACTACAGCGCCGTCCTGATGCCGGTGCTGCTGCTCGCCCTCGTCGACGCCGTGGACGTCTCCCGCCGCAGCGGGCGGCCGTGGCTGCGCCAGTACGCCGACCGGCTGCCGGCCTGTGTCGCGGCCGCCGCGCTCGCCCTGACCACGTCCCTGCCGCTCGCGGGTCTCACCGAGGCCGGCACCTACCGCAAGAGCGGGCAGGTGGTGGCGGTGGAGCGGATGCTGGAGCGGGTGCCGGACGACGCCACCGTGGAGGCGAACATCGGGCCCATCAGCCGGCTCACCTCCCGCGCCCGCGTCTTCTGGGTGGGCGCGGCCCGCCCGGTCGTCCCCCGGTACGTGGCCCTCGACATCCGCTCGGGCTGGACGAAGGACCCGGTCGCGTACGCCGAGAAGCTGCATCCCGGCACCCATTACGTGGCGGAGGACGCCGCGTACGGCTACGTCCTGCTGCGCAGGGTCTGAGGCAAGGCCGCCGCGCGGGGCACGGGCGGGGGCACGGACGGCAGACGGCCCCGGCGGACGCGCGTCGCGCGTTCGCCGGGGCCGGTCTCCCCCGCACCCCCGTGGCGGAGGCTATTCGGTGGCGATCGCGTTCAGGACGTTCATCCGGCCGGCCCGGAAGGCGGGGACCAGCGCGGCGAACAGGCCCACGAACGCCGACCCGATGAAGACCGCGATGATCGTCGGCCACGGGATCTCCAGGACCTTCAGTCCCTCCAGGGCGAGGAGCTTCTGGGCCGTCGCCCCCCAGCCCATGCCGAGCCCGAGGCCGAGCAGCGCCCCGAAGAGGGCGATGACCACCGACTCCAGGCGGATCATGCGGCGCAGCTGGCGGCGCGAGAGGCCGATGGCCCGCATCAGGCCTATCTCACGGGTGCGCTCGACCACCGAGAGGGCCAGGGTGTTCACCACGCCGAGGATGGCGACGATGATCGCGAGGCCGAGCAGGCCGTAGACCATGTTCAGCATCTGGCCGACCTGGTTCTTCAGGTCCTCCTTGAAGTCCGTCTGGTCCATGACCTTGTACTGGGGGTAGGTGGCCAGGGAGTCCTTCAGGGACTTGTAGGCGGCGTCCTGTTGGCCCTTGTCGGCCGTGGCGAACATGATCGAGTTCTGCGGCATCCGGTCCGCCGGGAGGTACTTCGCCACGGTCGTGATGTTCGTGTACATCGCGCCCTTGTCGACGGAGCTTTCGTCCGAGGTGATCGCCGCGAGCCTCAGCTCGGCCGTCCTGCCGTGCTCGAAGGCGAGCTTCACCTTGTCGCCGACCTTCAGCCTGTACTTCTTCGCGAAGTCGTCACCGACCGACATGGCGTTCTCGCCGTAGGCGGCGGACAGTTCGCCGGCGACCGTCTCGCGGCGCAGGTCCTCGGCGTACGTCGGGTCGGCGGCGCTGAGGCCGATGCCGTCCGCCGTCCTGCCGCCGGGCGTGGTCAGGTCCGCCTCGACCTCCTTGTAGCGGGTGATGTGGCCGATGTGGTCTGCCTTCCCCAGGGCCGCGGCGGCCTTCTCCGTGATGAAGCCGCCGGGCTGGGTGGGCCGCACGATGAAGTCGGCGCCGACGGACTTGTCCAGCTCGTCCGTGGCGGAGGCGACCATCGAGGAGCCGACCACCGAGAGGCAGGCGACCAGCGCGAGGCCGATCATCAGGGCCGCGCCGGTGGCGCCGGTACGGCGCGGGTTGCGCAGGGCGTTGCGCTCGGCCATCCGGCCGACCGGGCCGAAGACCCGCAGCAGGACCGCGCTGAGGACCCGGACGACACCGGAGGCGAGCACCGGGCCGATGACGACGAAGCCGATGAGGGTCAGGACGATCCCGCCGCCGAGGAAGAGCGAGCCCTCCTTGGCCTCGTCGGCCCGCGCGGCGGTGTAGAGGCCGAGGACGCCGACGCCGGTGAGGACCAGGCCGATGACGGCGCGCAGCGCGCCCGCCCTGCCGTCGGCCGGGGTGCCCGCGTCGCGCAGGGCGGCCATCGGGGAGACCTTGCCGGCCCGGCGCGCGGGCAGGTAGGCGGCGAGGACGGTGACGACGACGCCGAGAACCATGCCGACCACGGGGGTCGTCCAGTTGACGGTGAGGTCGCCGGTGGACAGTTCCATGCCGATGCCCGACATGAGCTTCATCAGTCCGACGGCGAGGCCGATGCCCGCGCCGACACCGAGGAGGGAGCCGAACACGCCGAGCAGCAGGGCCTCGACGAGCACGGAGCGGTTGACCTGCTTGCGGCTGGAGCCGATGGCGCGCATCAGGCCGATCTCGCGGGTGCGCTGGGCGACCAGCATCGAGAACGTGTTGATGATCAGGAAGATGCCGACGAGGAAGGCGATCCCGGCGAAGCCGAGCATCGCGTACTTCATGACGTCCAGGAAGCTGCTGACGGACTTGCGGTTGTCGTCGGCGGTCTCCTTCTGCGTCTTGATGTCGTAGGCGCTCTTGTCCAGGGCGGCCGCCACGTTCGCCTTCAGCCGGGTGTCGCTGACGCCCGCGGCGGCGGTGAGGTTGAGGTGGGTGAACCGGCCGGTGGCGCCGAGCAGTTCGCGCTGGGCGGTGGCGGTGTCGAAGTAGACGATCGCGGCGCCCGGGTTGGTGACCTTGAAGGTGGCGATGCCGGAGATCTTCGCGGTGTGCTCGCCGGTGGCGGCGATGGTGCGCAGCCTGTCGCCGATCCTCAGGTCGTGCTTGTCGGCCGTGTCGGCGTCGACCATCATCTCGGTGGGTCCGCGCGGGGCGTGGCCCGAGGTGATGTCCATCGAACGCAGTTCGTTGCGCGTCCAGTTGCCGGCGATGGTCGGGCCGCCGTTGCTCGGGCCCAGGTTCTTGTTGTCGGAGTCGACGACGGTCACGCTCTGGCTGGCGACCGCGCCCTCGGCGGCCCGGACGCCGTCGGCCTTCTTCACCTCGGTGAGGACGGAGGCGGGCAGCGACTCCGGTCTGCCGCTGCGCGGTGCCTCGTTCGGGTCCTCGGCGGACTTGGGGGAGACCGTGACATCGGCGGACGTCGCCGCGAAGAGCTTGTCGAAGGTGGTGCCCATCGTGTCGGAGAAGACGAGCGTGCCGCACACGAACGCCACCGACAGGACCACGGCCACCGCGGAGAGCGCCATCCGGCCCTTGTGCGCGAAGAAGTTGCGCATCGAGGTCTTGAGGACGGTCATGACGTGCGCCCCCGGGCGTCGAAGGACTTCATGCGGTCCAGGACCTGGTCGGCGGTCGGGTGGTGCATCTCGTCCACGATCCGGCCGTCGGCGAGGTACAGCACCCGGTCCGCGTACGAGGCGGCGACCGGGTCGTGCGTGACCATCACGATGGTCTGGCCCAGGTCGGTCACCGAGCGGCGCAGGAAGCCCAACACCTCGGCCCCGGCACGGGAGTCGAGGTTCCCGGTCGGCTCGTCACCGAAGATGATCTCCGGCTGGGAGGCGAGCGCGCGGGCCACGGCGACGCGCTGCTGCTGGCCGCCGGACAGCTCGGTCGGGCGGTGCTTGAGGCGCCCGGCGAGGCCCACGGTCTCCACGACCTGGTCGAGCCAGGCACGGTCGGGCCTGCGGCCGGCTATGTCCATGGGGAGCGTGATGTTCTCCAGCGCGTTGAGCGTCGGGAGGAGGTTGAACGCCTGGAAGATGAAGCCGATCCGGTCCCGGCGCAGCTGCGTGAGCTTCTTGTCCTTCAGGCCGGTGATCTCGGTCTCGTCCAGGTGGATCTGCCCGGAGGTGACGGTGTCGAGACCGGCGAGGCAGTGCATCAGGGTGGACTTGCCGGAGCCGGAGGGACCCATGATCGCGGTGAACTGCCCGCGGGCGATGTCCACGTCGATGTGGTCGAGCGCGACGACCCGGGTCTCCCCCGAGCCGTACGCCTTCACGACCTGGCGTGCCCGTGCCGCCACGGCCGTACGCCCTCCAGTGCCCCCGTGCCTGGGTGTGGTCACAGCCGATGTCACGGTACGTCTCCTATGTCGGTCATGCGGTGAAGCGGATGTCGTGAAGTCTTCGCCGTACGAAGAAGTCTGGTGCCCCCGAGTGGCCCGGCGCCCTGGTGCTCGGCCCAGTCTTTTGCGGGGGAAAACCCCACCCCCACGGGTGCGGTGCGCCATAAAGCCAATCTAAGGACCGGCCGGGGCCCGCTCATCCTCCGGCAGTACGAGCCCTCCCCGGTCCGTAGTACGGAGGTTCCCCTAGGGGATCTCCACCCGCTGGTGGAGGTCGCCTCAGGGTTCGCTCCACCCTGCCCTCCACCCCCTACGGGTGAGAAAGTGGCCCGCAGCAACTGGGTGCAGGGGGAAGGGATCGCCGTGGACGCGCAGCACGCGATACGCAACCGGGGCGCGGTCGTCGCCGCGCTGATGCTGGCCATGGCGCTGACCGCGGTGGACGCCACGATCGTGTCGACCGCCGTCCCCCAGATCGTGGGCTCGCTCGGCGGCTTCCCGATCTTCTCCTGGCTCTTCTCCGGGTACCTCCTGGCCGCCACGGTCACCCTGCCCGTCTACGGCAAGCTCTCCGACACCTTCGGCCGCAAGCCCGTGCTCCTCACGGGCTGCGTGCTGTTCCTGCTCGGCTCGGCCCTGTGCGCGCTCGCCTGGAACATGGAGTCGCTCATCGCCTTCCGCGTCGTGCAGGGCCTCGGCGGCGGCGCCATCCAGGGCACCGTCCAGACGCTCGCCGCGGACCTGTACCCGCTGAAGGAACGCCCCAGGATCCAGGCGCGGTTGTCGACCGTGTGGGCCGCCTCGTCGGTCGCGGGCCCGGCCCTCGGCGGCCTCATCGCCTCCTCGGCCCACTGGCGCTGGATCTTCCTCGTCAATCTGCCGATCGGGGCGCTCGCCCTCTGGCTGATCGCGCGTCACCTGCACGAGCCGGCCCGGGAGGCGGTGGCGCGGGGCCGCGTCGACTGGCCCGGCGCGCTCGCCGTCTTCGCCTGCGGCGGCGTACTGCTGACCGCGCTCGTACAGGGCGGCGTCGCCTGGCCGTGGCTCTCGGCGCCCTCGCTCGCGCTGTTCGCCGCCGGGCTCGCGCTGGTGGCCGTCGTCGTCCTCGTCGAGCGGCGGGCCGCGGAGCCGATCATCCCCGGCTGGGTGTGGCGGCGGCGCACCATCGCCGCGGTGAACCTCGCGCTCGGCGCGCTCGGCCTGCTGATGGTCGCCCCCACGGTCTTCCTGCCCGCCTACGCCCAGTCCGTGCTCGGACTCGCCCCGGTCGCCGCCGGGTTCGTGCTCTCCGTGATGACCCTGAGCTGGCCGGTCTCCGCCGCGTTCAGCCAGCACGTGTACCGCAGGATCGGCTTTCGGGACACCGCGGTCGCCGGCATCCTCGCGGCCGCCCTGATCCTGTGCGCCTTCCCCCTGCTCCCCTACCCCGGCAGCGCCTGGCAGCCCGCGCTGGTCATGCTGCTCCTCGGCGCGGCGCTCGGCCTCGTCCAGCTGCCGCTGATCGTCGGCGTGCAGTCCACCGTCGGCTGGGCCGAGCGCGGCACCGCCACCGCGTCCGTCCTGTTCTGCCGCCAGATCGGCCAGACCCTCGGCGCCGCCCTCTTCGGCGCGGTGGCCAACGGCGTACTGAGCGCACGGCTGGGCGGCTCCGGCTCACTCGACTCCGTGGCCCGCGCCCTGGAGGACCCCGGCTCCGTCGCCGACCCGGAGCGGCTGCGCCGGGCGGTGGACGCGGCGGTCGACGCCGTCTACATCGGCGCGGCCTGCGCGGCCGCCCTCGCCCTGCTCGCCCTGCTCCTCGTCGCCCCGCGCCGCTTCCCGGTCCTCAAGGACCCTCGCCCACAAAAGGACCTCCAGCACCGAAGCAGCACGGGGTGACGGGGCGGGCGGGGGTTGACCGGGGCGCACGGGCGGGCGCGGGGTGGACGGGCGGGCACGGGTGCCGGGCCGCCGCGGTGGACGGGCCGGCCCGAGTGCACGCGGCGCCGCGGTGCACGGGCGGGCATGGGTGAGCGGACGGGCACGGGTGACGGGCCGCCACGGGGTGGACTGGCCCGCATGGTGTGGACGGGGTGGAGGGGCCGGGCACGGGGAACGGGCCGGGCGGCGGAGAGATCCGCCGTGTGGCGCCGGGGCGGCCCCGCGCCGGAGGGGCTACGGCGTCTCCTCCGCCGGGGCCCGGCCCGTGAGGGCCGCGAGGCTGCTCCGTACGTGATCCATGTGTGCCCGCACCTCGTCCCAGCGCTCCCCGTGCTCCCGCAGCACCCGCTCCGTCTCCCGGATGATCCGCTCCTCCCGCAGCCGCGCCTGGGCGACGATCTCCGCGCCCCGCGCCTGCGCGTCCTCCTCCCCGTGCCGCGCGGCCTCCTCCGTCTCGGCGAAGGCCCGCTTGGCCGCGGCCAGCCGCGCCTCGGCGGCGGCGATCCGCTCCGTGTCGCGCGCGTCCGCCGCCGTCTCCCGCTCGGCGATCTCCCGCTCGGCCGCCTCCCACCGCTCGGCCTGCTCCTTCTCCCGCTCGGCGAGCAGCCCCTCGCACCGCTGCCGCGTCTCCCGCAGCGCGGCCAGCGCCTCGCCGCGCCACTCCTTGACGTCCCGCCGGGCGGAGATGCGGGCGTCGTCGGCCGTGGCCCGGTCCTCCAGGAGCCGCCGCCTGACCCACTCGTCGGCTTCGGCGGTCACCTCGTCGGCGTACGCGCGGGCCGCCTCCCGCGCCTCGCGCCCCTCGGCGTCCGCCTCCTCCGTCTCGGCCCGCGCCTGCGCCCGCGCCGCCTCCCCCACGGCGGCCGCCTCCGCCTCCGCGAGCGCCAGGATCTGCCGGGCCCGTTCGCCGAGCGTCTCGTACGTCTGCGGGGCGAGCCGTGAGACCGCGTCCCGCAGCTGCTCGGCCCGGGCCTCCATGTCCTTGGCCAGTACGGTCAGCCGGGCGGCGCGCTCCCACGCATCGTCCCGCTCCCGGGAAAGACCGGCCGCGTACGCCTCCACCTGCCGGGGCCGGTAGCCGCGCCCACGCACGGTGGTGAAGCCGTGCGGCGACGGCGATGCACCGCTGCTGCTCATCCTGGGAACCCCTCTCCGACGTACCTCACGCGTACAGCGCGATTGGCGCACATCTTGATGGATCAAGCGGAAGCGCTCATAACGCGACACTCCGCCCGCTCCACCCGGTCAAGGATGCGGTAATCGCCCCGGAAACCCGAAAGCCCCCGGCACGCGAAGGCGCCCGGCCCGTCGTACGGGCCGAGCGCCTTCCGCGGTCTTCGTGCGCCGCCGGTCTAGAGCAGCCCGTCCCACATCTGTTCCAGGAGCACCGACCACCAGCTCTCCGGTGACGCGAGCGCCGCCGGGTCCAGGGCGGCCAGCTGGTCCTGGAAGTCGACGGTCCAGCGGCCCGCCTGCTCCTGGTTGAGACCGAAGCGCAGCCGCCACATCCGGCCGAGCAGCGCCATGCAGCGCGCGAACTCGGGCAGCCCCGTGTTCACGAACTGCGGCGGGACGGGCGCGCCGCCGGGACCGGCCTCCACCGGCACGGCCACGATGTTCGCCGTGCCGTACTGGACGCAGAGCGCGCGCCCGAAGTCGCTGCCCATCACCAGGTACGAGCCCGCGTCCGACGCCGGCCGCACGCCCCGCTCCTGCGCCAGCTCCGCCAGCGTCGGCACCGGCCGGCCCGGCTGGGCCTGCGCCCAGAAGAACGGCCCGAAGTCGACGGGCAGCCCCGCCACCACGAGGGTGTGCGCCACGATGTCCGGCACGCCCTGCCGGGACACCGCCCGCTGGTCGAAGCGGAAGATGCCCGGGCCGAAGGCCGCGGCCAGCTCCTGCGCGACGCCCTCCGGCGGGATCGCCGGGACGTGCGGCAGCTGCCGCACCGGCGCGCGCACCGGCGCCGGGCGGGCCGGGCCGTCCGCCACCTGGTGCAACTCGCCCTGGTGCGCGAGGAGTTCCCGCATGCCCTGCTGGCGGGACGCGTGGTCCCTGCCGTACGGGGCGATGGAGGTGATCCGCGCCTGCGGCCACGTCTCCCGGATCATGCGGGCGCAGTACGCGCCCGGCAGCTCGCAGGACTCCAGTTCGGTGTGGAGTTCCAGCACCTGCTGCGGCGGCACGTTCATGCCGCGCAGCTCGTGCAGGATCTGCCACTCCGGGTGCGGGGTGCCGGGCGCCGAGCGGCGGATGAGCTGCTGCTCGGAGCCGTCGGCCGCGCGGTAGCGCAGCACGGCCTGGTAGCCGGGGCCCACGGTGGGCCGGCCGACGGGCGGCTGCGGATAGCCGTACGGCTGTCCGGGCGGCCCGGGCGGTACCGGCGCCGGCGGAGGCGGCATCCCGGGCCCGCCCGAGCCGCCGACGGCGGGCCCGGCGAGCATCGTCGCCGCGTGGTGGACGCCACCGCCGCCGGGGGGCGGCGGAGTGCCGGGGGCGCCAGGAGCGCCGGGGGGCCCGGGGGGCTGGGGCGCGCCAGGAACCCCTGGGGGCCCGGGCGGCTGCGGGGCACCGGGCGGCTTGATCCCGCCGGGCCCGCCGAGGCTCGGGTCCGCGAACATGGTCGCGGCGTGATGCACCCCGCCCGGAGGCGTACCGGGCGGCCCGGGCGGTCCCGGAGGCTGGGGTGCGCCGGGCGGTCCGGGGGGCCCGGGCGGCTGCGGGGCGCCGGGCGGCTTGATCCCGCCGGGCCCGCCGAGGCTCGGGTCCGCGAACATCGTCGCGGCATGGTGCACCCCGCCCGGAGGCGTACCGGGGGCCCCGGGGGGCTGCGGGGCGGCGGGCGGCTTGGGCCCCTCGGGGCCGAGCGAGGAGACGAGCTGCGTCGGGACGTAACCGCCGGCGGGCGTACCGGGAGCGCCGGGCCCCGAAGGCGGCGGCGTCGCTCCAGCGGGCCGGGGCTCCTCCTGCGCCGCGCCGGGACCGGCACCGTCGCCCCCCTGCGGATACCCGTACGCGGAAGCATCCGGCGCGGACGGCACGGGCGAACCCGACGACGCCTGCGGCCCCTTGCCCCCACCCGCGACCGGCCCCTGCGGGTAGCCGTACGCGGAAGCATCCGGGATGCCGGGCGGCGGAGGCGGAAGAGACGGACCGGCGGACCCACCCGAACCCTGCGCCGCCGACGAACCCGGCCCACCCGCGACCGGCCCCTGCGGATAGCCGTACGCCGAAGCATCCGGCACCCCGGGCGGAGGCGGAAGAGACGGACCGACGGGCCCCTGCGGCCCACCGGACGAACCGGCACCCGCGCCCTGCGCCGCCGACGAACCCGGCCCACCCGCGACCGGGCCCTGCGGATACCCGTACGCCGAAGCGTCCGTCGGCTGCCGCGGCGCGTCGGTGTCGCCCGTGGTCGGGCCCTGGTTCTGGCCCCGGCCCTGCGGGTATCCGTACGCGGACGCCTCCCCCGGGGACGAGGCGTCCAGCGCCGGGGCGATCGCCGTCGGCGGGAGGTGGCTGCCGCCGTGCATCAGGGCCGTCTTGGCGTCCGGTGCCACGCCCCGCGGCCTGGCCTCGTCCTCGTCCTCGGCGACCAGCGGCGGCGCGAACACCGTCGCGGGCGCCGGTACCGAGAAGTCGTCGCCGGAATCGGCGTTGGTGTCCGTACCGGCCCACGGGGTCGCCCCCATGGGCACGCCCGGCGACGTCACGGGCAGGTCGTCCTGGCGGGCCGGTTCGCCGTCCTCGTCCGGTGCGGCCGCCGCGGGCCACGGCGTGCCGCCCTCCGGCACGGAGGAAGCGGCGGGCGCCGCCTCGGGAGCCGGATGCCCGGCGTCGGCGGACAGGGAGACGCCGGACTCGACGTCACCCGGCGCAGAGTCGCCCGGCGCAGAGTCGCCCGGCGCGGAGTCGGCAGCCGCAGAGTCGGCAGCCGCAGAGTCACCCGGCGCAGAGCCACCCGGCGCGGAGTCGCCCGGCGGCACCTTCTCGGACCCGGGGTCCGAGGACGACGCCCCCGTGTCCGAGCCGCCCGAGCGCCGGTCGGGGATGCCCATCTTGTCCGCCGCCTCCTGGAGCCACTCCGGCGGAGTCAGCAGGAACGACGTCTGATTGAGGTCGACCCGCGCCGGCGGCGGTGCGACCGCGTCCTGCGGTGCCACGTCCGGCAGGCCGTACTCCTCCTCGTACCTGCGGATCACCTCGCCCACGGGAAGCGCCGGCCACAGCGTGGCCTCGCCGCTGTCGCGGGCGATGACGAGCCGCTGGTCGCCGCCGTCGGACACCGGACCGTTCTCCCGGTCCTGCGCCCACACCACGAACCCGAGGTCGAACTCCCGGACCCGCACCTCCCGGTGCCGATGGGCCGGCACATCGCCGTTGATCCACTCTTCGGCGCGCTCCTGCGCCTGCGCGAAGGTCACCATCGCCTAGTCACTCCCCAGCCGAGGACACGGGAACGGCGCGCGCGAAGCCGCCGTCCACCATCAGGTTCGCCACGGTCTCCAGCTCCGGCGGATTGCCCGCGAGCCGTGACAGGAACGCGTCGAAGTCGTCGCCGCACGGCAGCAGCAGCCGCCGCACCCGCTCGGCGGGCGGCCACCCGGCCGCTTCCGATACGTCCCGCGCGTCGTCGTACGCGCAAAACCACACGGAACCGACCCGGTCGCCCTTCACCTTGACGGCGAGCAGCCCGCCCTGCACGAAGCCGACCCCCAGGTAGTCCTTGGTGAGATGGTCGCGCAGGCACTTGTTGACGTACACCAGGTCGTTGACCGCGGCCACGTCCCGCACCGTGAAGAACGGCTGGTCCACCAGCAGTCCCAGCTCGGCGTCGAGCGCCGCGCCCACCGGCGCGCAGCCGCCCGCCGCCTTGAGAAAGGAGCGGTAGGCGCCCGGCAGCCGGAGGCCGAGGTCCTCCTCCACGCCCTGCACCTGCTGTTCGCTCACCGCGACCGCCGCCTTCGGCAGGCCGAAGTGCGCGGGCCGGGTCTCCTGGAGCGGGCGCGTGCCCCGCTTGTCGTGGTCCACGGCCGTCGTCGCGATCCCGCCGTGGTGCCGCAGCAGCGCCTTCACCTCGACCGGGACCAGTTCCAGGCGGCGGCCGCCCGGCACGTGGTGCCAGGTCCAGCCGTGCGGGGTCGCCACCGGGGGGATCGTGTCCCACAGCTCGTGGCCCTCCGCCGCGAGCGCCGCGTTCGCCGACACGTAGTCCGTCAGGCGCAGTTCGTCCACGCCGAAGCCCTCGGGGGGCTCCGCGATCTCGGCGGCGGCCCGGGCGTAGGGCGAGAAGTCCGGATGGCCCCGCTCGTCCACGCGCACCCCTCTGGGGTGGCGGACGGCACGGACCGGGTCCGGGAAGTGCACGACCTGCCCGGCGTAGGCCGCGTTCGGCGGCGCGGACTGCTGCCCCAGCCGACCTGTCGTCATGGCGGTTGCCCCCTGCGGCACGGTGAAAAGTTCTGATTCTGCCGGTTTCGAGCCGTGGATCCTGGTTCCCTCGGCCCCTGGTACTGCGGATGTCGACACAGCCTATGCGCAAGGGCCGCACCGGTCACCGGGCCTCCGCTTCCATGACCAGCAGCCACCAGGCCGTCACCGTGCGACGAAACCGGGGGCGGGGCAGGCGTGTCGCAGAGCCCCAGCTTCCGCACCACCCGCCCCATTTGACAGGCTGTCCCCCGCGGCGCGGGGGCGTGGCACACCCGCGGGGACGACCGCGAGCAAGGGGGAGGGGCACAGCATGATGCACACGGCACAGAGCGAGACGACCGGCCGCACGCCGGCCACGACCGGACAGGCCACGGCGGAGGCGGTGCCCGGCGCCGTCTTTGGCGACCCGCGCGTGGGCTGGAGCAGCACCGCCGCGCACGCCCCGATCCTGCGCCAGCGCCGCGACGGCATCCTGCCGACGGTGGCCGCCGCGCTCTCCGTACGCGGCCAGACCACCCTCACCTGCACCCCGGGACGCGGCGAGGAGCCGCCCGCGCTGCACCCGCTCGTCCAGGACTTCCTCGACACCCTCACCAGCGGTCAGCGCGAACGCTTCACCGGCCGCTGCGCGGAGACCATCCTCATCTCCCGGCATCTCACGGCGGCTGACGCGAGCCGCTCCAAGCGGGCCTCGCGCAGAGCCATGACCAACGGCGAGGCCCGCAAGGCCCTCAAGCACGCGAAGCTCACCACCCGCCGCATCCGCGAGGACGGCGACCCCCTGCACGGCTCCTTCGCCGAGCTGTGCCGGTCCTGTACCGCCCTCACGGCGCACTTCGGCGTACGCGTCGTGGACCCGACGACCGCCGACCACTGACCGCCGACCACCGACCGCCGCCCGTCCTTGCGCCCGCACCTCTGCCCGCCGCCGACCGAACAAGGGCCCCATGCACGCCGACCACACCGCCCCCGCCGCCCGCGCGGGCGCCGCCCCGCTGCCCGTCCCCGTCGACGCCGCCCTGCGCGCGGCCGGCTGGCGCCCCGGGCGCTGGGACATCAAGCAGGCCGAGATCTGGGCCGACGCGCTGCGCCGGCACACCTCGCCGGCCGGGCACCGGCACTCCGTCTTCCCGGCCGCCGTGGAGGCCTGGGCCGAGTTCGGCGGGCTGCACATCACCCCGCAGGGCCCCGGCCGGCAGATCGCGCCCGCCACCGTGCACCTCGACCCGATGTACGGCCTGCACCTGGCCCGCACCCTCGGCGACCTCGGCCGGGCCCTCGGCACCCAGGTGTGCCCCATCGGCGAGGAGACGGACACCCAGGCGCTGCTCGCCATCGACGCCCAGGGCCGGGTCTACAGCCTGGACCACAGCGGTGACTGGTTCCTCGGCGCCCGCGTCGACCAGGCCCTCGCCACGCTCGTCACCGGCGTCCGGCCGACCCGGCTGACGGCGAGCTGACCGGCGTACGCGCGTGGCCAGGCCGGTACGCGCGCGACGAGGCCAGTACGCGCGCCAGGCCGGCACGCGCGAGGTCAGCCGGCCGGGACGGCGGCGGGCAGGACCGCCGAGACGCGGAAGCCGCCGCCGTCCGTCGGCCCCGACACGAAGACGCCGCCGAGTCCCGTGACCCGCTCCTCCATGCCCACCAGGCCGTTGCCGCCGCTGGGCAGTCGCGCGTCCGCCGAACCGGCCTTCGGCGGCGGCTCGTTCTCCACCTGCATCGCGATCTCCGCCCCGCGGTGCGCGAGCCGTACGTACGTCTTGGCGCCCGCCGCGTGCTTGTGCACGTTCGTCAGCGCCTCCTGGACCACGCGGTAGGCGGTCTGCTCCACGTCGGCGGCGTAGTCCCGCGGCTCCCCCTCCACCGTCAGGTCCACCGCCATGCCGGCGGCCCGCGACTGGCCCACCAGCTCCTCCAGCTCCGCGAGGCAGGGCCCGTCCTCGTCCACCGCGCGCGAGGCGGCCACGGCCGCCGCGTACCCCACGGCGGCCAGCGGCACCGGCTCCGCCGGCCGCGCGCCCCTCGTCCCGTCGCCGGTGCGCAGCACGCCGAGCATCTCCCGCAGCTCGGTCAGCGCCTGGCGGCCCATGTCGCCGACCAGCGCCGCGTTCTTCACGGCCTTCTCCGGGTCCTTGCGCGCCACCGCCTGCAACGCCGCCGCGTGCACCACCATCAGGCTCACCCGGTGCGCCACCACGTCGTGCATCTCGCGGGCGATCCGCGTGCGCTCCTCGCCCCGCGCCCACTCCGCGCGCTCCTCCGCGCGCTCGGCGAGCAGCTGGAGTTCGCGCTCCAGGTCGTCCGCGCGCTCCCGCAGGCTCTCCATCAGCCGCCGCCGCGCCCCCACGTACAGCCCGAGCAGCACCGGCGGCGCCGTCACGCCGATCGCCGCGGCGACGGCGAAGAACGGCACGAACTCGCTGCCTATGGGCGGGTGCGTGCCCTCCTCCGCCAGGTCCCGGCTCGCCCGCACCAGCGCGACGATGAGCGTCCCCGCCATCGACATGCCCGCGAGCGCGCCGGTGACGCGGCGCGGCAGCTCCGAGGCCGCCAGCGTGTAGAGGCCGACGATCGTCAGCAAGAAGCCCATCTGGGCGGGCGTGATGGCGATGGAGACGAGCACCACGGCGACCGGCCAGCGCCGCCGGAACAGCAGCGACGCCCCCGCGAGGGAGCCGAAGCAGATCCCCACCGCCGTCGGCAGGCCCGCGTCCCGGGCGAAGGCCACCCCCTCCGCGCCGCACTCCGCCGCGGACACCACCGCGAGCCCCACGTCCAACGCGGCCCCGCGCCGCCTCTCCCACCACCACGGCCCGGTCATGGCCGCGGTGTGGTCGTCCCCCGTCATGGTCATGTGTCTCAGCGTACGGGCGTTCCTCCCCGGTTTTCCGGTGAGTTTCCGGTGCCCCCTGGCGTCGCACGCGAGGCCCTCGGTGCGGCATAGTGTTGGGTGCCGATCCGGCGGACCGGGCAGATGTCCGGTCCAGACGGATTGTTCCCCCGTGGTGTAATTGGCAGCACTGTGGCTTTTGGTGCCATCTGTCCGGGTTCGAGTCCTGGCGGGGGAGCCGCACCGTACGGGTCCCGACCTCCGAGGTCGGGACCCGCCGCCGTTTCCACCCCCCTACGCCCCGGTATCCTGCGGATGTCCACCCCACAGAGGCACCAGCCATCCGAAGCCGAAGGGCATCCCCGTGAGCGCAACCCGCCCGGCCGTCATCGTCCTCGCAGCGGGTGAGGGCACCCGTATGAAGTCGGACCTCCCGAAGGTCCTGCACGAGATCTGCGGCCGGTCCCTCATCGGGCACGTGCTCCACGCCGCCTCCGCGCTCTCCCCCGAGCGGCTCGTCACCGTCGTCGGCTTCCAGAGCGAGCAGGTCCGCGAGCACCTCGGCGCCGTCGCGCCGCAGGTCCGCACCGCCTACCAGGCCGAGCAGAACGGCACCGGCCACGCCGTGCGCATCGGCCTGGAGGAGCTGGGCGCGGTCGAGGGCACCGTCGTCGTCGTCTGCGGCGACACGCCGCTGCTCACCGGCGCCACGCTCCAGCAGCTCGCCGCCACCCACACCGCCGACGGCAACGCCGTGACGGTGCTGACCGCCGAGGTGCCGGACGCGACCGGCTACGGCCGCATCGTGCGCGACGGCGAGAGCGGCGCGGTCACCGCGATCGTCGAGCACAAGGACGCCACCGAGGCGCAGCGCGCGATCCGCGAGATCAACTCCGGGGTGTTCGCCTTCGACGGCCGGCTGCTGGCCGAGGCGCTCGGCAAGCTGCGCACGGACAACAGCCAGGGCGAGGAGTACCTGACGGACGTGCTGGGCATCCTGCGCGAGGCCGGCCACCGCGTGGGCGCCTCCGTCGCCGGGGACCACGAGGAGATCGCGGGCATCAACAACCGCGTCCAACTGGCGCAGGCCCGCAAGACGTTGAACGACCGGCTGCTGACGGCGGCCATGCTCGACGGGGTGACCGTCGTCGACCCCGCCGCCACCTGGATCGACGCCACGGTGACCTTCGAGCGGGACGCGGTGCTCCACCCGGGCACGCAGCTCCATGGCGCCACGCACGTCGCCAAGGGCGCCGAGGTGGGCCCCAACACCCGGCTGCGGGACACGACGGTGGGCCCCGGGGCGCGCGTCGACAACAGCGTGGCCGACCGCGCGGAGATCGGGGAGCGCGCGAGCGTCGGCCCGTTCGCGTATCTGCGCCCGGGAACGCGGCTTGGGACCGGTTCCAAGGCGGGTACGTATGTGGAGATGAAGAACGCCACGATCGGCGCCGGTTCGAAGGTGCCGCACCTGTCGTACGTGGGCGACGCGACGATCGGCGAGTTCTCCAACATCGGCGCGGCCAGCGTCTTCGTGAACTACGACGGCGAGGCGAAGCACCACACGACGGTGGGCTCCCACTGCCGCACCGGCTCGGACAACATGTTTGTGGCTCCTGTCACGGTGGGGGACGGCGCCTACACCGCCGCCGGCTCCGTGATCACCAAGGACGTGCCGGCGGGTTCGCTGGCCGTCGCCCGGGGCCAGCAGCGGAATATCGAGGGTTGGGTGGCCCGGAAGCGTCCGGGGAGCGCGGCCGCGAAGGCGGCCGAGGCGGCTTCCCGGGAGGCGGACGGCGCAAGCTGACCGGAAACAGGTGCGTCTGACACGGCGTACCGTGATAGGTGCACACATTCGGCCGACTCGACGCACCGGGACGCGTGAGTACGGCAGCGGGAAGAACTCTCTGAGGAGACAGTGCTGTGACCGGGATCAAGACGACCGGCGAGAAGAAGTTGATGCTCTTCTCCGGCCGCGCCCACCCCGAGTTGGCCGAGGAGGTCGCACACAAGCTGGGTGTCGGCATCGTGCCGACGAAGGCCTTCGATTTCGCCAACGGCGAGATCTACGTCCGCTACCAGGAGTCGGCGCGTGGCGCCGACTGCTTCTTGATCCAGAGCCACACCGCTCCGATCAACAAGTGGATCATGGAGCAGCTCATCATGATCGACGCGCTGAAGCGCGCGTCGGCCCGCTCCATCACCGTCATCGTGCCGTTCTACGGTTACGCGCGCCAGGACAAGAAGCACCGCGGCCGTGAACCCATCTCGGCGCGGCTGATCGCCGACCTGATGAAGACCGCGGGCGCCGACCGCATCCTCACGGTCGACCTGCACACCGACCAGATCCAGGGCTTCTTCGACGGCCCGGTGGACCATCTGTTCGCGCTGCCGATCCTCGCGGACTACGTGGGCGCGAAGGTGGACCGCTCCAAGCTCACGGTCGTCTCGCCGGACGCCGGCCGCGTGCGCGTCGCCGACCGCTGGTGCGACCGGCTCGGCGCGCCGCTGGCGATCGTCCACAAGCGCCGCGACAAGGACGTCGCCAACCAGGTGACCGTGCACGAGGTCGTCGGTGAGGTGCAGGGCCGCGTGTGCGTCCTGGTCGACGACATGATCGACACGGGCGGCACGATCTGCGCCGCCGCCGACGCGCTGTTCGCGCACGGCGCGGAGGACGTCATCGTCACGGCGACGCACGGCGTGCTGTCCGGCCCGGCCGCGGACCGCCTGAAGAACTCGAAGGTGAGCGAGTTCGTCTTCACGGACACGCTGCCGACGCCGGGCGAGCTGGAGCTGGACAAGATCACGGTCCTCTCGATCGCGCCGACCATCGCCAACGCGGTGCGCGAGGTCTTCGAGGACGGCTCGGTGACGAGCCTCTTCGAGGAGCAGTAAAGATCCTTTTGGGTGTGGCCTCCCGGCCGAGTAGACTGCTGAAGTTGCTCGGCGAGGGAGGCCACACTTTTGTGTGTGGCGGTCCGTTATCGACGCGCTCTTCGTAGCAGGCCAGTCGTATGGCCGGGTAACCCCATCCGACACCTGTTGTACGAGGAGTGCACATGTCCGAGGTCAAGATCTCCGCCGAGACCCGCAACGAGTTCGGCAAGGGCGCCTCGCGCCGCATCCGCCGCGAGAACAAGGTTCCCGGCGTGCTCTACGGCCACGGTGCCGACCCGGTCCACCTGACCCTGCCGGGCCACGAGCTGCTGCTCGCCCTGCGCACCCCGAACGTCCTGCTCTCCCTGAACGTGGACGGCAAGACCCAGCTGGCCATCCCGAAGGCCGTGCAGCGCGACGCCCTCCGTCAGGGCATCCTGAAGCACGTCGACCTGCTGCTCGTGCGCAGCGGCGAGAAGGTCACGGTCGAGATCCCGGTCCACACCGAGGGCGAGCTGGCCCCGGGCAGCAACCTCCTGGAGCACGTGCTCAGCACGCTGCCGGTCGAGGCCGAGGCCACGCACATCCCCACCGAGGTCACCGTCTCCATCGCGGGCCTGGAGGCCGGCGCGTCCATCCTCGCCAAGGACATCCCGCTGCCGTCGGGCTCCAAGCTGGCCATCGACGAGGACGCGGTCGTCCTCCAGGTCCTGGCCGCGCAGGCCGAGGAGGCCCCGGCCGAGTCCGCCGAGGGCGACGCGTCCGCCGAGGCCTGATCCTCGCGACGCACATTCGGCACGGCAGCCGCCGCTCCCTCGGGGGCGGCGGCTGCCCGCGTATGAACCCGCGTATGAAGGAGACACGCACGTGACGACCGACGCCAACGCGCCCTGGCTGATCGCGGGCCTCGGCAATCCGGGCCCCGAGTACGCCATGAACCGGCACAACGTGGGCTTCATGGTGGCCGACCTGCTCGCGCGGCGCATGGGCGCGAAGTTCAAGCGGGCCGCGAAGGCGCAGGCCCAGGTGGTCGAGGGCCGGATCGGGGCGCCGGGTCCGGCGGGCCGCCGGGTGATCCTGGTCAAGCCCATGTCGTACATGAACGTGTCGGGTGGCCCCGTCACGGCGCTGCGCGACTTCTACAAGGTGCCCACCGAGCACATCGTCGCGGTCCACGACGAGCTGGACATCGACTACGGCACGCTGCGGCTGAAGCTGGGCGGCGGCGACAACGGCCACAACGGCCTGAAGTCGATGACGAAGGCGATGGGCCCCGACTACCACCGGGTGCGGTTCGGCATCGGCCGCCCGCCGGGCCGGATGCAGGTGGCGGACTTCGTCCTGAAGGACTTCTCCTCGACGGAACGCAAGGAACTCGACTACCTGGTGGACCGGGCGGCGGACGCGGCGGAGGCCCTGATCCTGGAGGGCCTGGAGCGGGCCCAGAGCACGTACAACTCCTAGAGCGGAACGACGAAGGGGGCGCCCCGTCAGGAGCGCCCCCGAAACGTCAGCCGGTGTTCCGCAGCCCGGCCGCGACACCGTTGACGGTGAGAAGCAGCGCCCGCCCGAGCAACGGGTCGGGCTCCTGGCCCGCCTCCGCCGCGTCCCGCTGCCGCTTGAGCAGGGCGACCTGGAGATACGAGATCGGGTCGAGATAGGCGTCGCGGATCGCGAAGGTCTGCTGGAGCGCCGGCTGGGAGTCGAGCAGCTCCTTGCCGCCGGTGATCCGCAGGACTTCACGGACGGTCAGCTCGTGCTCCTCCTCGATCGTCGCGAAGACGTGCTTCAACTCGTCCGGGACGAGCGTGTCGACGTAGTGCCGGGCGATCCGCAGATCCGTCTTGGCCAGCGTCATCTCGACGTTGGAGAGGAAGTTGCGGAAGAAGTGCCAGTGCTCGTGCATCTCGTCGAGCACGGTGTCCAGGCCGGCCTCCCGCAGCGCCTTCAGCCCGGAGCCGACGCCGAACCAGCCGGGCACGATCTGCCGCGACTGGGTCCAGCCGAAGACCCACGGGATGGCGCGCAGACCGTCGAGCGAGACGCCCGAGCCGGGGCGGCGCGAGGGCCGCGAGCCCAGGTGCAGGTCGGCGAGCTGGTCGACCGGCGTCGACGCGAGGAAGTACGTCGGCAGGTCGGGGTCCTCGACGAGGCGCCGGTAGGCCGAGTGCGCGGCGTCGGAGACGATGTCCATCGCGGCGTCCCAGCGGGCGAGGGCCTCGTCGGACTGGCGCGGGGCGGTGTGCAGGGCGGACGCCTGGAGCGTGGCCGCGACGGTCAGTTCGAGGTTCTCGCGGGCCAGCGACGGCACGAGGTACTTGTCGGAGATGACCTCGCCCTGTTCGGTCACCTTGATCTCGCCCTCCAGGGTGCCCCAGGGCTGGGCGAGGATCGCGTCGTGCGAGGGGCCGCCGCCGCGGCCGACGGTGCCGCCGCGGCCGTGGAAGAGGCGCAGGCGCACGCCGTAGCGGTGGGCGACGTCGCGCAGCCGGCGCTGGGCGCGGTGGATCTCCCACTGGGAGGTGGTGATGCCGCCGAACTTGGAGGAGTCGGAGTAGCCGAGCATGACCTCCTGCACGTCGCCGCGGAGCGCCACCAGCCGCCGGTAGGACGGGTCGGCGAGCATCTCGTCCAGGATGACGTCGGCGGCGCGCAGCTCGTCGGTGGTCTCCAGGAGCGGCACGATGCCGATCTTGGCCCAGCCGGCGTGCAGGTCGATCAGGCCGGCCTCGCGGGCGAGGACGGCGGCGGCGAACACGTCGTCGGCGCCCTGGCACATGGAGATGATGTACGACTCGACGACCTCGGGTCCGAAGACCTCCAGGGCCTTCTTGACGGTGAGGAAGACACCGAGGGTCTTCTCGCCGGCGGCGTCCAGCGGCGCCGGGGACGGCGCGAGCGGGCGGCGCGAGCGCAGCTCCTTGGCGAGCAGCTTCTGCCGGTACTCGCGCGGCATGTCCGCGTACCGCCAGGACTCCTCGCCGAGGCGGTCGAAGAGCTGGCCGAGCGCGTGGTGGTGGGCGTCGGCGTGCTCGCGTACGTCCATGGTGGCGAGCTGGAGGCCGAAGGCGGCCAGGGTGCGGATGGTGCGGTTCATCCGGCCGTCGGCGAACAGGGCGCCCTTGTGCTCGCGCAGGGAGGTCTGGATGAGCGTGAGGTCTTCCAGCAGCTCGCTCGTGCCGAGGTAGTCGCGGCCGGGCACGTGCGGGGTGCCCTTGGCCAGGCGCTGCTTGGTGTTCTCCAGCTTCTGCCGGATGCAGGTCGCCTTGAGCCGGTAGGGCTCCTCGGCGTTGAGCCGCTTGTAGCGGGGGCTGATCTCGGGCAGCCGCTCCAGGTCGCCCTGGAGGGAGGCCTTCAGCTCGTCGGTGGCTCCGGTGTAGCGGATGGAGTTGGACAGGAAGCCGCGCAGCTCGTCGATCATGTCGAGCGCGTCGTTGATGCCGTGCTCGTGCTGGAGGATCAGGACGTCCCAGGTGACGGCGGGCGTCACATTGGGGTTGCCGTCGCGGTCGCCGCCGATCCAGGTGCCGAAGCTGAGGGGGCGGGTGCCCTCGGGCAGCTGGACGCCGACGCGCTCCAGCTCGGCGGTGAGGTCCTCCAGGACGTCACCGACGGCGCCGGCGTGCAGCTCGTCGAGGTAGTAGATGGCGTTGCGGGCCTCGTCGGCGGGCTCCGGGCGCACCACGCGCAGCTCGTCGGTCTGCCAGACGAGGTCGATGTTCTCGGCCAGTCGGGTGTCGTGGCGGCGCCGGTCGGAGTCGATGACCGGGGTCTCCAAAAGCTCGGCGACGCGGCGGAGCTTGTTGAGCACCGAGCGGCGCGCGGCCTCGGTGGGGTGCGCGGTGAAGACGGGCCGCACGTTCAGGTTCTGCACGGTCTGGCGCAGGTGCTCGGGGTCGGCGTCCTTCAGGCGG
The DNA here is from genome assembly GCF_040629635.1 of Streptomyces sp. NPDC005898. NCBI lineage: Bacteria > Bacillati > Actinomycetota > Actinomycetes > Kitasatosporales > Streptomycetaceae > Streptomyces > Streptomyces sp. NPDC005898. Next base: position 25,703 of record NZ_JBEXWC010000012.1, read on the forward strand.
TCCGCGGTGCGGGCGAGCAGCCCGCCCTCGGCGGCGCGCCGGGCGCGCAGCTCGCGGCCGCGGTGGACCTGCTCGGTGACGTTGGCGAGGTGGAAGTAGGTGGAGAAGGCGCGGACCAGCTTCGCCGCGGTCTCCAGCTCGGTGCCGCCCAGCAGCTTGGCGGCGGCCTCGCCGTCCTCGCGCGTGAGGTGGCGGACCTTCTCGACCAGTTCGAGGAGTTCGGGGCCCTCCTGGCGTACGAGGGTCTCGCCCAGCAGGTCGCCCAGGCGGCGGATGTCGGCGCGCAGCTCGGTGCTGGCTGTACGGGTGGCCTGGCGGCCCTGGTCGTCGGCACTGCTCACAGGTGCGGCTCCTTGCAGTGAAAGCACGTCTGGGGTCCCGGTCAAGGATTCGGGGGAGGTTCAGAGCGGACCGCGCTGTCCGACCGGTTCCAAGGATAGATGTCACCGCGCGGCGGGGAAGTTTCGGCCACTTGCCGAGACGCCCCGCGCTGCCATACTTACGTCGCCGTAGGTTACGGAACCGTAGGAAGCGGTACCCGTACCCGTGGACGCTCTTTGACCTCGACCCTCGACCCTTAGGGGACTTGCCCATGACCACAGCTTCCGATGCGCCCGCCGAGACCGATGTGATCGACGACGCTCGCGCGCCCGGCGCCCCGGCCACCGCCGCGCCGCTTGCCCCGGCCACGCTGGGCGGTGAGCAGAAGCGGTCCGTCGAGCAGGTGAGCCTGCTCCTGTTCATCGTCTTCCCCTTCCTCGCCCTGCTCGCGGCGGTGCCGCTGGCCTGGGGGTGGGGAGTGAGCTGGCTGGATCTCGGCCTGCTCGTGTTCATGTACTTCCTGGGGTGCCACGGCATCACCATCGGCTTCCACCGCTACTTCACGCACGGCTCCTTCAAGGCGAAGCGCCCGCTGCGGATCGCCCTCGCGGTCGCCGGTTCGATGGCCGTGGAAGGGCCGCTCGTCCGCTGGGTGGCCGACCACCGCAAGCACCACAAGTTCTCCGACGCCGAGGGCGACCCGCACTCGCCCTGGCGGTTCGGCGAGACGGTCCCGGCCCTGATGAAGGGCCTGTGGTGGGCCCACATCGGATGGATGTTCGACGAGGAGCGGACGTCGCAGGAGAAGTACGCGCCGGATCTGCTCAGGGACCCGGCGATCCGCCGCATCTCCCGGATGTTCCTGTTCTGGACGGTCGTCTCGCTCGCGATCCCGCCGGTGGTCGGCGGTCTGGTGACGATGTCCTGGTGGGGCGCCTTCACGGCGTTCTTCTGGGGTTCGCTGGTGCGCGTCGCCCTGCTGCACCACGTCACCTGGTCGATCAACTCCATCTGCCACGCGGTCGGCAAGCGCCCCTTCAAGTCCCGGGACCGCTCCGGCAACGTGTGGTGGCTCGCGGTGCTGTCCTGCGGCGAGTCCTGGCACAACCTCCACCACGCCGACCCGACGTCCGCGCGGCACGGTGTGATGAAGGGCCAGCTCGACTCCTCCGCGCGGATCATCCGCTGGTGCGAGCAGCTCGGCTGGGCGTCGGACGTGCGCTGGCCCTCCAAGTCCCGCATCGACGCCCGCCGACAGTCACCGGGCGCTGACGCGGCATGATGGACGACGTGGCGACCGATTCCAGCAATTCCAGCCCTGCCGGCAAAGACAAGCAGCCCCGGCGCACCCGCCGGACCCGGATGACGGGTGCCGAGCGCCGGGAGCAGTTGCTGGACATCGGCCGCACGCTGTTCGCCTCGAAGGGATTCGAGGGGACGTCGGTGGAGGAGATCGCGGCGAAGGCCGGGGTCTCCAAGCCGGTGGTGTACGAGCACTTCGGCGGCAAGGAGGGGCTGTACGCGGTGGTCGTGGACCGCGAGATGCGCCAGCTCCTGGACATGGTGACGAGCGCGCTCACCGCCGGGCACCCCCGCGAACTCCTCGAGCAGGCCGCCTTCGCCCTCCTCGACTACATCGAGACGTACACGGACGGCTTCCGCATCCTGGTCCGCGACTCCCCCGTCGCCCAGTCGACGGGCACCTTCGCCTCGCTCATCTCCGACATCGCCACGCAGGTCGAGGACATCCTGGGCCAGGAGTTCAAGGGCCGCGGCTTCGACCACAAGCTGGCGCCGCTGTACGCGCAGGCGCTGGTCGGCATGGTGGCGCTGACGGGCCAGTGGTGGCTGGACGTCCGCAGACCGAAGAAGGCCGAGGTGGCGGCGCACCTGGTCAACCTCGCCTGGCACGGCCTGGACGGCCTGGAACCGAAGCCGCGCCTGATAGGCCACCGCAAGAGCTGACGGCCCCCGGGAACGGGCGTCAGGCGTCCCCCCTGCGCGCCACCGCGAACACCCGCCGGAAGGGGAAGACGGTGCCGTGGTCCCCGGCGGGGTACGCCTCCCGCAGGAGCGCCCCGTACTCCGCGAGGAACGCCTCCCGCGCCTCGGCGTCGTCCCCGAGCGCGGTGAGGACGGGGACGAGGCCCGTGCCCTTGACCCAGTCCAGGACGGGGTCCGGGCCCTTCAGGACGTGCAGGTACGTCGTCTCCCAGGCGTCGACCTCGCAGCCGAGCCCCGTGAGCCGCTCCAGGTAGGCCGCGGGCGTCAGGACGGCGTCCGCGTGCCGCAGCCGGCCGCCGAGCCGCTTCCGCCAGCTCCCGGACTCGGCCAGCTCCCGCATCAGGACGTGGCTCGGGGCGTCGAAGTTGCCGGGCACCTGGAAGGCGAACGTGCCGCCGGGGGTGAGCGCGGCGATCCAGGCGGGGAAGGAGTCCGGGTGGCCCGGCACCCACTGGAGGGTGGCGTTGGACAGGATCAGGTCGTACGTCCCCGGGGCCGGGGCCCACCGCGCCGCGTCGGCGGCGGCGAAGTCCAGGCGTCCGCCGCCGTCCGTGGGGCCCGCGAACCGCTCGGCCTCGGCCAGCATCTGCGGGGAGTTGTCCAGGCCGGTGAGGTGCGCGTCGGGCCACCGCCGCGCGAGCAGCCGGGTGAGGGTGCCGGGCCCACAGCCGAGGTCGGCGACGCGGGGCGGGCGGCCCCCGGCGGCGGGCAGCTCGGGCACGCGCTCCAGCAGGTCGAGGAAGGGCCGGGCCCGATGGTCGCCGTGGCGCAGGTACTGGCGCGGATCCCAGGTGGCGGCGGGTGTGGCGGCCGGCATGGCGGACCTCCTCCAAAGGCGGGGACGTACGGGTGCACGCCCTTCCCGCATCATCCTCACCCTTGAGAATCTTGACGTCAAGAGACTTCACATCGACAGACCCCCTACACTGATCGTCATGGAGGACGAGGTCGATCGGCTGGTCGCGGCGTGGCGCAGAGAGCGCCCGGACCTCGACGTGGAACCACTTGAGGTGCTCAGCCGCGTGAGCAGGCTGGCGCGGCACCTCGACCGGGCCCGCCGGCTGGCGTTCGCCGAGCACAATCTGGAGCCGTGGGAGTTCGACGTCCTGACGTCGCTGCGGCGCGCGGGCGCGCCCTACCAGCTCTCCCCCGGCCAGCTCCTGACGCAGACCCTGGTGACGTCCGGCACGATGACCAACCGCATCGACCGCCTCGCGAAGAAGGGCCTCGTCGAGCGGCTGCCCGACCCGAGCGACCGGCGCGGCGTGCTCGTGCGGCTCACCGCCGAGGGCAGGGACCGCGCGGACCAGGCCCTGGCCGGCCTGCTGGCGCAGGAGCGGGCGATCCTCGCGGAGCTGTCCCGCGCCCAGCGGGGCGAACTAGCGGGACTGCTACGCCAGTTGACCGCCCCGTTCGACAACATCCCCGGCTAGGTCGACCGGCCCGACGCCCGCGCGCCGGGCGAGCGCGACGGCCGCGAGCGTGGAGTGCACGCCGAGCTTTCCCAGCACGTTCTGCATGTGGGTGCGCACGGTGTGCGGGGAGAGGAAGAGGCGCTCGGCGACGGCCTTCCTGCCCAGGCCCGCCACCATGCAGCGCAGCACCTCGCGCTCGCGCGGGGTCAGCGACTCCACCAGGCGCTCGGACTCGGTGCGGTGCTTGCGGGCGGCGGTCAGCTCGCGCAGGACGCCGGTGAGCAGGGCGGGCGGCAGATGCGTCTCGTCCCGCAGCACGCCCCGGATGACCGTCAGGAGCCGGGAGAGCGAACAGTCCTTGGCGACCCAGCCGCAGGCACCCGCCTGCAGCGCGAGGGCGGCGCGGCGCGGATCGTCCTTCTCGGCGAGCACCACGGTCCGCACGGCGGGCTGGCCGGACCGGACGCCCGCGACCAGGGAGATCCCGTCGACGAGCCCCTCGGCGTTGCCGTCCTGGACGGGGACCGCCGGCCTGGCGCCCTGGAGGGCGCTCGCGGTGGCCCCGAGGTCGGCGTCGACGAGCAGCACGTCGTACCGCCGGCCTTCGGCGACCGCCCGCTCCAGGCAGCGCAGCGCGGCGGGCCCGCTCCCGGCGGCGGACACCTCCACGTCGGCCTCGGCCGCCAGCGCGGCGGCCAGCGACTCGGCGAAGATGCGATGGTCGTCCACGACCAGTACTCGGATGCGAACCACGAAAACCCCCTTCCCCGCGCTCCCGCAAGGAGCAGGGGATACCCCCGTCGAATACGTCGGGAAACGATCGGAGCGGGTACGGCGCCCGGAACAGGGGTCGGCGCAGTGGCACGGCCGCCGCCGCGCGGTCACCGCCTCCCCCATGCCGGGCGTCGTACCCGACTGTCACGCCCCCTGATCGGCGCCGGCCCCCACCGGCACTGTCCTTCAGAGTAGGGCCGCACGCCTGGAGCGGAAGGTGATTTGCAGAACTGATTGCCCGGCGCGTTTATGGTGAGCCGTATGTTTCGTATGGAGACAGGAGTCGACAAAGAGCGGCTTGCTCTGCTTCGTTCGCGGCTCGCCGCGACGAACACGGCGGCGTCCCCGGCGATCCGCGCCCTGCGCGGCACGGTCGACGACGAGGAAGTCCCCCTGGCTCTGTGGGCGTTGGACGCGTCGGGCGGCCTCGCGGCCGGTCTGGCCGCGTACACCTGGGCCCGCTGGCTCCACGTCGACCTCCTGTGGGTCGACGACCGCCACCGCGGGGCGGGCCTCGGCTCCCGGCTGCTCGCCGAGGCGGAGCGCGTGGCCCACCAGGAGCGGGGCTGCCTCAACTCCCGCGTGGAGACCTGGGACTTCCAGGCACCGGGCTTCTACCGCAACCAGGGATACGACCTGGTGTGCGTGATCCCCGACTACCCCGAGGGCGTCAAGGAGTTCACGCTCACCAAGCGGCTGGGGTGAGCACCAGGGCGCCGACGACCGGCGCCGCGTAGATCAGGGGGAAGGGGATGTGCGCGTACCAGCGGGCCCGCACCACGGCGATCACGGCCCCGGTGAAGTACAGCACCAGGCCGATCGCGGCGGCGACCCCGACGAACGGCACGAACAGGCCGACCACCAGGCCCGCGGCGCCCGCGGCCTTGGCGGTGCCGAGCCAGGGCAGCCACGCCATGGGGATGCCGTAGTCGGCCATGGGGCCGACGACCCACTTCGAGCGCAGGAAGACCGAGGAGGCCGAGAAACCGGTCGTCGCGGCGGCCAGCAGGGTGATGACGACGTGTGCGGTGGACATCGAAGGGGCTCCTCGTCGGGCAGTCGCCGGTGCGCCCTCGCGCCCCGGCCGGGGTCGTTCACTGCCATGACGAACCGCTTCGCGAAAGTGTGACCGCACGGCGGGACCTGTTCGCGGCCGCCTACTTCTCCCGGCGCGCCCCCGCCGACGCGACCGCCGGGAAGACGCGCGGCGCCGTGCGGCCGGCCGCGGTGAAGGCCGTGCGGATCGCCTCGGTCACCGCGTCGGTGTCGGCGCTCTCCACCAGGACGATCGCGGAGCCGCCGAAGCCGCCGCCGGTCATCCGGGCGCCGTGCGCGCCCGCCGTGTTCGCGGTGCTCACCACCAGGTCCAGCTCCGGGCAGGAGATGCGCAGGTCGTCGCGGAGCGAGGCGTGTCCCTCGGTGAGGACGGGGCCGATCGCGCGCACGTCACCGGCGTCCAGGAGGCCGATGACCCGCTCGACGCGGTGGTTGTCGCGGACGACGTGGCGGACGTAGCGGCGGACCTTCTCGTCCGTGAGCCGCTCCAGGGCGGCGGGCAGGTCCTCGTACGCGATGTCGCGCAGGTGGCCGACGCCGAGGGCGGCGGCGCCCGCCTCGCACCCGGCGCGGCGCTCCGCGTAGGCGCCGTCGCCGAGGGCGTGCTTGACGCGGGTGTCCACGACGAGCAGCCGCAGCCCCTCGGCCGCGAGGTCGAAGGAGACCTGGCGCAGGGTCAGGTCGCGGCAGTCCAGGTGCAGGGCGTGGCCCTCGGCGCCGCACGCCGAGGCCATCTGGTCCATGACGCCGCAGGGCACGCCGACGAAGGCGTTCTCGGCGCGCTGGGCGAGGACGGCCAGTTCGGGCCGGGTGAGCCCGAGCCCGAACAGTTCGTCGAGGGCGAGCGCGGTGACGACCTCCAGGGCGGCCGACGAGGAGAGGCCGGCGCCGGTCGGGACCGTGGAGGCCAGGTGCAGGTCCGCGCCCGTGACGGCGTGCCCGGCCTCCCGCAGGGCCCAGACGACCCCGGCGGGGTAGGCGGCCCAGCCTCCGTCGGACAGCGGGGTCAGCTCGTCGACGCGCAGTTCGGCGAGCGGGGCGTCGATGTCCGCGGAGTGCAGCCGCAGGACGCCGTCGGTGCGCGGGGAGACGGCGGCGACGGCGGTGTGCGGGAGGGCGAGCGGCAGCACGAAGCCCTCGTTGAAGTCCGTGTACTCGCCGATGAGGTTGACGCGGCCGGGGGCCGACCAGACGCCGTCCGGCGCGTACCCGTACAACTTCTCGAACTGCGCGCCGACTTCGGCTGCCGTGGTCATCAGTTACCCCTTTCGCCGGGCGAACGCCCAGGCGTCGGCGACGATGCCCGCGAGGTCCGGGCGGGACGGGTGCCAGCCGAGCTTCTCGCGCGCGGTGGCGGCGGAGGCGACGAGCACCGCCGGGTCGCCGTCGCGGCGCGGGGCCATCACCTCGGGGATGGGGTGCCCGGTGACCTGGCGGACGGTCTCGATGACCTGGCGCACGGAGAAGCCGTTGCCGTTGCCGAGGTTGCAGATCAGGTGCTCGCCGGGGGTGGCGGCCCCGAGGGCGAGGAGGTGGGCCTCGGCGAGGTCGGCGACGTGGATGTAGTCGCGTACGCAGGTGCCGTCGTCGGTGGGGTAGTCGTCGCCGTAGACGCTGATCGCCTCGCGCCTGCCCTGGGCCACCTGGAGGACCAGCGGGATGAGGTGCGACTCGGGGTCGTGGCGCTCGCCGTACTGCCCGTAGGCGCCCGCGACGTTGAAGTAGCGCAGCGAGACGGCGGCCAGCCCGTGGGCGGTGGCCTCGCCGGTGATCATGTGGTCGACGGCGAGCTTCGAGGCGCCGTAGGGCGAGGTGGGGGCGGTCGGGTCGCTCTCCGTGATGGGGGTGCTCACCGGTTCGCCGTAGGTCGCGGCGGTGGAGGAGAAGACGAGCCTGCGCACGTCCGCGTCGCGCATGGCGGCGAGCAGGGCCATGGTGCCGCCGACGTTGTTGTCCCAGTACTTCTCGGGCTTGGCGACGGACTCGCCGACCTGCGAGAAGGCGGCGAAGTGCAGGACGGCGTCGAAGGAGGGGTCCAGCCATTTGGCGGCGTCGCGGATGTCGCCCTCGATGAAGGCGGCGCCCGCGGGGACGCCCTCGCGGAAGCCCGTCGAGAGGTTGTCGAGGACGCTCACCTCGTGGCCGGCCTCGACCAGGTGCTGGGCCACCACGCTTCCGACATAGCCCGCTCCGCCGGTGACCAGGTACTTACCGCTCATGAAGTCGCTACCTCTCGCAGTCGCTCGGCCGCGGTTTCCGGCGGCACGTCGTTGATGAACACGCTCATGCCGGATTCGGAACCCGCGAGGAACTTCAGCTTGCCCGAAGTGCGGCGGATCGTGAAAAGTTCGAGGTGGAGGGCGAAGTCGTCCCGGTTGATGCCGTCATGTCCCGCCAGGCCGGTGAAGGGCGCCTGGTGCCAGGCCGAGATGTACGGGGTGGGCGGCTGCCCCTCGCCTTCTCTCCCGCCCCCGCCGCCCGGACCCTCGAAGATCCGGTCGAAGCGGCGCAGCAGCTCCAGATAGATCCGCGGGAACTCCGCGCGCGCCTCCTCGCCGAGCGCGAGCAGGTCGGGCACCCGGCGCCTGGGGTAGAGGTGCACCTCGTAGGGCCAGTGCGCGGCGTACGGCACGAACGCCACCCAGTGCTCGCCCGCCAGGACGACCCGCTCGCCCGCGCTCTCCTCGGCGAGGATGTCGTCGAAGAGGTTGCGGCCGCCGGACGCCTCCTTGAAGGCGGCGAGCGAGCGCAGCATCAGGTCGGTGCGGGGCGTGACGAACGGATAGGCGTAGATCTGGCCGTGCGGGTGGCCGAGGGTCACGCCGATCTCGGCGCCGCGGTTCTCGAAGCAGAACACCTGCGCCACGGAGGGCAGCCGGGACAGTTCGGCGGTCCGGTCGACCCAGGCCTCCAGGACGAGGGCGGCCTGCTCGGGCGTGAGGTCGGCGAAGGACGCGTCGTGGTCGGAGGTGAAGCAGACCACCTCGCAGCGGCCCGCGTCGCCCGCGAGCGAGGGGAAGCGGTTCTCGAAGACCGCCACGTCGTAGGAGGAGTCGGGGATCTCGCTGAGCCGGTCCCCGGCGCTGGGGCACAGGGGGCACTCGTCGGCCGGCGGGTGGTAGGTGCGGCCCTGACGGTGGGAGGCGATGGCCACCGCGTCGCCCAGCAGGCGGTCCGCGCGGACCTCCGACGTGGTGGAGACGGGCCCGAGCGGGCGCCGGTCGACGGCCTCGCGGACCGTGTCGTCGCGCACGTCGTAGTAGATGAGCTCACGACCGTCGGCGAGACGGGTCGAGGTCTTCTTCACGTCCGGGGCTCCTCACCACCACCTACCCAACAGAACCGAACATAACAAACCACAAGGCAACAGCTACGTCAACGCCGGTCACCCCCTGTGCCCACCCCGTGCTCCCGTGCGGCACCGAAAGCGCTGTCGATCACAATCAAACAAAGAACACCAACAGAACTGTTCAGTTATCGAGGCAAGGGGCGTAGGTTCCGTCTGATCCGTTCGCGCAACGAAGCGAGTTCACCCATGCAGTCCCCCACACAAACCCTGGCCGAGGGACTTCGGCTGCCCACCAACGGCCTCGACTACGCGATCCTCGCGATCTACTTCGCCGTGGTCCTCGGCATCGGCTTCGCCGCCCGGCGCTCCGTGAAGACCAGCCTCGACTTCTTCCTCTCGGGCCGCTCCCTGCCCGCCTGGGTCACCGGTCTCGCCTTCGTCGCCGCGAACCTCGGCGCCACCGAGATCCTCGGCATGGCCGCCACCGGCGCCCAGTACGGCGTCGCCGTCGTCCACTGGTACTGGATCGGCGCCATCCCGGCCATGGTCTTCCTCGGCCTGGTCATGATGCCGTTCTACTACCGCAGCAAGGTCCGCTCCGTCCCGGAGTTCCTGCTCCAGCGCTTCGACAGGTCGGCGCACCTGCTCAGCTCGGCGCTCTTCGCCTTCGCGGCGATACTCATCGCGGGCGTCAACCTCTACGCCCTGTCGATCGTGGTCGAGGCGCTGCTGGGCTGGCCGCAGTGGGTGGCGATCGTCGTCGCCGGCCTGTTCGTGCTCGCGTACATCACCATCGGCGGCCTCTCCTCGGCGATCTACAACGAGGTGCTCCAGTTCTTCGTGATCCTCGCCGCGCTCATCCCGATCTGCGTCATCGGCCTGAAGAAGGTCGGCGGCTGGGACGGCCTGAGCGGCTCCATCGAGAAGCAGCACGGCGGCGACTTCCTCACCGCCTGGGGCGGCACCGGCATCGGCGACGCCAACCCGCTCGGCGCCAACTGGCTGACCATCATCCTCGGCCTCGGCTTCGTGCTCTCCTTCGGCTACTGGACGACCAACTTCGCCGAGGTGCAGCGCGCCCTGTCCGCGAAGAACCTCTCCGCCGCCCAGCGCACCCCGCTGATCGCCGCCTTCCCGAAGATCTTCATCGTCTTCCTGGTGATGATCCCGGGCCTGATCGCCGCCGTCCTCGTCCCGAAGATCGGCACGCCGGGCTCCGACCTGACGTACAACGACGCGATCCCGTACCTGATGCAGGAACTGCTGCCCAACGGCGTCCTCGGCATCGCGGTCACCGGTCTGCTCGCCGCGTTCATGGCGGGCATGGCGGCGAACGTCTCCTCCTTCAACACCGTCTTCACCTACGACATCTGGGCGAAGTACGTGATCAAGGGCCGCGAGGACGGCTACTACCTGAAGTTCGGCCGGCTCATCACGGCCATCGGGGTGCTCGCCTCGATCGGCACGGCGTTCATCGCCTCCTCGTTCTCCAACATCATGGGCTACCTCCAGACCCTCTTCTCCTTCTTCAACGTCCCGATGTTCGTCGTCTTCATCATCGGCATGTTCTGGAAGCGGGCCTCGATGAAGTCCGGCGTGTGGGGGCTGGTCGCGGGCACCACCGCCGCGATGGTCAACTACTTCTGGATCTACAAGCAGGGCGTCGTCGACATCCCGACCGACCAGGGCGCCAACTTCGTCTCGGCCATCGTCGGCTTCGTCGCCGGTGCGCTCGTCATGGTCGTCGTCACCCTGTTCACCGCGCCCAGGCCGGAGGCCGAACTGGCCGGTCTGGTCTACGGAACGGCCTCCCCGGGCCTGGAGGACGAGGGTGCCGAGGCCGGTGACGACGCCTGGTACCGCAAGCCGGCGCTGCTCGGCTGGGGCGCCGTCGTCCTCGCCGCCGCCTGCTACCTGCCGTACTCGCTCTAAGGACCACACACCATGTCAGAGCTGCACAACGAAGTCTCCGACCTCGAGCGCAAGTCCGCGACAGCCGCCCGCCTCTTCGACATCCGGCGCATCATCGGCGGCCTGTTCGTCGTCTACGGGATCATCGTGACGATCGCCGGGATCACCGCGTCCGACGCCGACCTGGAGAAGGCCGAGCACATCAACATCAACCTGTGGACGGGCCTCGGCATGCTCGCCCTCGGGCTCTTCTTCCTCGGCTGGCTGTGGCTGCGCCCCCTGGCGGCGCCCGCCGGGACACCGGCCGACGACGCGTAACCGCCGCCCGAGGGGCCCGGGTTCACCGCGGTGGCCCGGGCCCCAGCCGCGTGTCCGTGCTCTCGGCGCTCTCCGTGTGCGCCGAGGCGGGGCGCTCGGCGCGGTCCAGCAGGCCCGTGCGCGCCGCGAGCGCGGCGGCCTCCAGACGCGAGCCGACCCCCAGCTTCATCAGCACCCGCTGCACATGGGTGCGCGCCGTGCTCGGCGCTATGCCCATCCCGGCCGCGATCAGCCGGGTGTCCTCGCCGTCCGCCACCCGCACCAGGACCTCGACCTCGCGGGGCGTAAGCATCTGCAGCAGGCGCTGCCCCTCGTCGTCGGGCTGCGCGGCCGGGTTCAGCAGCTCGCCGAAGGCCCCTTGCAGCAGCGGCGGCGCGACGGCGGCCTCCCCGGCGCGCGCCTTCATGATGGCGCGCTCCACTCCTTCGATGCGCTCGTCGTGGCGTACGTAGCCGGAGGCGCCGGCGGCGAAGGCGGCCGCAATCCCGCGCGGACTGGGCACCGGTCCGAGCACCAGGACCGCCACCTGCGGGCGCTCCCGCTTGATCTTGACCACGGGATCGAACATGCCCGGCTCCGCGGGCGTGGCCGTGCCGAGGAGACAGACCTCCGGCGCCCTGCTGATGACCAGCTCGGCCGCGCCCGCCGGGGGCGCGGCGGCGGCGAGCACCCGGTGCCCGCGCAATTTCAGCGCCGAGGCGAGCGCCTCGGCGAGCAGCCGGTGATCGTCGACCACCATGAGCCGCACACCCATAGAAACCCCCCAGTTCCCGCAGGCCCCCCGGCCTTTCATGCCCCGGAAGCTACACGCTTGTTCGACGTTGCGCGCCCCCTACCCGCCAGATGCGGCCCGGAATGCCGAAAGCCGTGCCCTTGGGGGGCGAGGGGGAGTACGGGGCGGCGCGACGACGACGGCGACCGCCCCCTCGTGCGTCGAGGAGACGGCCGCCGTGCGGTCGCGCGGGTGCGGCGGGGGCTACTTGGCGACGAAGCCGAGCGCGACGTACTGCTTCTCGCCCTTGGTGTAGGGCCTGCTCAGCAGCTTCTTGCCGATGAACAGGCGGCCTTCGGCGTACAGCAGTTCGTTCGACTTGGGCACCATGCCGCTGATCGCGTCGGTGACCGCCTCGGAGGAGGGGGTCTCCAGGAGCTTGGTCTCCTTCATGGTCTTGCCGTCGAGCGAGACGACCTGGGCGCCCTTCTGGTAGCCGTGTGCCTTGTACGCGAGGACGTTGCCGCCGTCCATGCGGATCGGGAAGATCTCGCCGTTGTCGCCGGCGACGGCGCGGTCACTGGTGGGCTTCCCGGTGGCCAGCGAGAAGGAGACGATCTCGTTGGTGCGGTTGTAGCTCTCGCCGCTGCCGTCGTGCTGGCGGGTCGGGACGTACAGCCGGTCGTTGCCGACGGTGATCGACGTGCAGTCGTTGACCACGTTGACGCCGCAGTCGTGATCGTACTTGCCCTCCTCCAGCGAGATCTTCGCCCGCAGCTTGCCGTTGCCGCCGAGGGAGAAGACGTCGGTGGCACCGCTCGCCGTGATCTCGGTGGTGTCCTGGCCGAAGACGACCGGGTTCGTCGAGATGATCTTGGCGTTGTCGATGCCGTCGGCCAGCGGGTACGTCCACTTGGCGTTGCCGGTCTTCGCGTCCAGGAGCTGGATCTTCAGCTTCTCGTCGCCGTACGTGCCGCACTTGCGGACCGCGACCAGCTGGTCGCCGCCGGCGTAGCCGACGTCCTCGCACTTGCCGACCTTCGGCTTCCACAGGGACTTGCCGCTCACGTCCCAGGCGGCGCCGCCGTTGCTGGTGCCCGCGCCGGCGGCGATCGTGGTGCCGGAGATGGTGACCTCCTTGAAGGTCGCCTTCATGCCGCTGGTCTCGACGGTCTCCGTCCAGAGCTTCTTGCCGGACTTCAGGTCGACCGCGGAGACGTTGGTGCAGCTCTGGTAGTCACCCTTCTTGTTCCGCTTGGCCTCCTCGGTGACGACCGCGGCGATGCCGTCCTCGGTCATCTCCTTCGACATGGCGCAGGTCTGGCCGGAGAGCGGGATCGACCACTTCTCCTTGCCGGTGTCCGGGTCGTAGCCGTTCAGCTCGTTGACGCCCGCCTTGACGTAGGTGTCGTCGGTCAGCAGCGAGCCGGGGGCCTGCCAGATCTGGTCCTTGGGGACCTCCGGCTGGGGCAGCTGCAGGGCGACCTTGGCGGTGGGATCGGCCGGGGCCTTCTCCTTGGCCGGGCCGCCCTGCGGGACGTCGGTGCCGCCCTTGCCGCCCTTGCCCTTCTTGCCGCCCTTGCCGTCGGACTCCTGCGCGGTGTTCTTGGAGTCGTCGTCCTTGCCCGCGGCGTACAGCACGCCGCCGCCGACGATCAGCGCGATCGCGACGACCGCCGCGACGATGATCGCCATCTGCCCGCTGAACTTCTTGCCGCCGCCGGGACCGGAGCCGCCGGGCTGCGGCTGCATCGGCATGGTGGGCGGCTGCTGGTAGCCCTGCTGGTACTGCTGGTACGCGGCCTGCTGGTACTGCGGCTGGGCGGGCTGGGTCGGGTAGCCGTAACCCTGCGGCGCCTGAGGCGGCTGCGGTGCCTGAGGCGCTTGCGGGTAGCCGTAGGTGGGCCCGCCGGCCGGGGGTGCCTGCGGCGGCGGTCCGGCGGGCGCCGGGGGCGCGGCGGGCGGCGGCGTCTGGGGGGCCGGCGGCTGCTGCGGGTAGCCGTACGAGGGCTCCGGGGCCTTGCCGAAGCCGACGGGCGGAGGGTCCTGCGGGGCTCCGAAACCACCGGCCGGCGGTTCCTGGGGCGGGCCGAAGCCGCCCTGCGGGGGCTCGTTCGGCGGCTGCTGCGGGGGCTGGGGCGGCTGGGTCATGACGTGGTGTATTCCTTGGGGACGCGGAGGGAGGAGAGGGTGAACCGGGCTGGGGACGCGCTCACTTGCCGTAGGCGAGCATCAGCTTCGCCGGGCCCGAGATGCTGCCCGTGAGACTGGTGGTGGAGATGTAGAACCGCCCGTCCACGTAGTCGACGTCCTTCGAGTAGAAGCCGCTCTCGATCTGCGCGGTGCCCTGCGGATGCCGCAGCAGGGTGCTCGGCTTGTGCGAGCCCGAGGTGGCGATGGAGACGACCCGGCCGCCGGCGCTGTACGACGGCTCGACGTAGGCGATCAGCTCGCCGTCCGACAGCTTCAGCGGGTACATCCGGTCGTCCAGCGGCGACTTGACGCGCCAGGCCTCCTTGCCGGTGGCCAGGCTGACGGCGACGATCTCGTTGGCGCCCTTGTCGTCGGTCGGCAGATAGAGGTTCTTGTCGTCGTTCGCCACGCCCAGGCAGCCGCCCAGTTCACGGTCGAGGATCGAAGTGCCGCAGTCGGGCGCGAAGTTGTCGGCCACGTCGACCTCGGAACGCGTCTCGGAGCTGTTCTCCTTCAGCACCGAGATGTTCCACTTCTTCTTCTCCTCGTTGCGGAGGTAGACGATCGTCGGGCTCGTCCCGTAGAGCTTGCGGACGCGCCAGCCCTTGGGGAACTTCTTGGTCCACAGGGCCTTGCCGGTCTTCGGGTCGAGCTGCTGGAGCTCGTCGTGCTCCTGGGGGGTGCTCGCGCCGCAGGACAGCGCCGTGAAGATCTTGCCGTCCCCGCCGGTGAACCCGCTGGGGAAGCAGGTGCCCTCTTCCTTCTTGTCCACGACGTAGAGCTTCTTGCCGTCGCTCATGCGCAGGGCCGTGCCGGACTGGTCGCGGCCGACCATCAGCACGTCGCCGACGAGGACGAGGTTGCTCTGCATGGAGAAGTCGAACAGGCCCTCCTCCTTGACCGACCTGCCCCAGCCCTTGTCCCCGGTCTTCAGGTCGATGACCTGGAGCTGGTTGCACTTGGCGTTGCTCTTGGCGCTGTCCTTGTAGGCGATGACGATCTTGCCGTCGTCGGTGGCCGCCCGGGTCGCCGCGCAGATCTTCTGCGGGAACTCGATGGCCGGCCACGCCGTTTTGCCGGTCTGCGCGTCGTAGGCGAAGAGCTGCTTGTAGGCGGCCTTGACCGCGGTGTCGCCCTGGATCCACATGCCCGGGCCGTCGGCTCCGGAGCCGGGCACCTTGGGCGCCTCCTTGTACCAGAGGACCTTCGCCTCGCCCGGCTTGCGGCCTTCGTTGAGGTCTTCCTTGCCCTCGTCGCCGTCGCCGTCGCCGGTACCGGGGTTGACGGGCGCGGAGGTGGTCGGCTTCGGGTCCTTGTTCTTCGCCTCGGACTTCTTCTTCCCGCCGTCGTCGTCACCGCCGACGACGGCCCAGGTGACACCGCCGGCGACGAGCAGCGCGGCCACGGCCGCGGCGGCGATCACCAGGAGCTTGTTGCGCTTGCCGTTGCCGCCGCCGGGGCCGGGCCCGGGGCCGCCCGGTCCGGCCGGGAACTGCGGCTGCGTGGGCGGCTGCTGGGGGTAGCCGTACGAGGGCGGGGCGCCGTAGGGGCCGGGCTGCTGCGGCTGGCCGTAGGGGCCGGGCTGCGGCGGCGGGCTGTACGGGCCGGGCCCGGCGGGCTGGGTCGGCTGCGCGTACGGGTTGTCGGCCGCGGGCGGCGGGGTCTGCGGATAGCCGTACCCCGGCTGCGCGGGCGGCTGCCCCGGTGGCGGATCCTGCGGAGCTCCGAAACCGCCGTGCGGCGGCTGGTTGGGCGGCTGAGTCATCAGCGCTTCCCCCTTCACTGATTTTCGGCACGCCAAATGGTGCTCAGGTCAGCCTTTCTATCACCCTGAACCCGTTCGAGACGGGGCCGGTCCAGCCCCTGTTCCCAAGGGAGGACCGGCCCGTGATGCGTCCGTTACGCGAGCCGCACGGAAGCTCTACGCATCCTCCGCCAGCTCCAACCAGCGCATCTCCAACGCCTCGCGCTCGCCCGCGAGTTCGCGCAGTTCGCCGTCCAATTTGGCCACCTTCTCGAAGTCCGTGGCGTTATCGGCGATTTGCGTGTGCAGCTTGGTCTCCTTCTCGGAGAGCTTGTCCAGCTGCCGCTCGATCTTCTGCAGTTCCTTCTTCGCCGCGCGGGCGTCGGCGGCGGAGACACCCTTCGGCGCGCTCTGCGCGGAGGCGGGCGCCGGCACCGGGGCGGGGGCGGCCTCGGTCATCCGCCGGCGCCGCTCCAGGTACTCCTCGATGCCGCGCGGCAGCATCCGCATGCTCGCGTCGCCGAGGAGCGCGAACACCTTGTCCGTCGTCCGCTCCACGAAGAACCGGTCGTGGGAGATGACGACCATGGAGCCCGGCCATCCGTCGAGCACGTCCTCGAGCTGCGTCAGCGTCTCGATGTCGAGGTCGTTGGTCGGCTCGTCCAGGAAGAGGACGTTCGGCTCGTCCATCAGCAGCCGCAGCAGTTGCAGCCTGCGCCGCTCGCCGCCGGAGAGGTCGCCGACCGGCGTCCACTGCTTCTCCTTGTTGAACCCGAACGTCTCGCAGAGCTGCCCGGCGGTCATCTCCCGGCCCTTGCCGAGGTCGACGCGCTCGCGCACCTGCTGCACCGCTTCGAGGACCCGCAGGGTCGGCTTCAGCTCGGCGACCTCCTGCGAGAGGTAGGCCAGCTTCACCGTCCTGCCCACGACGATCTTCCCGGCCACGGGCTGGACGTCGCCCTGGCTGCGGGCGGCGTCGGCCATGGCCCGCAGCAGGGAGGTCTTGCCCGCGCCGTTCACCCCGACCAGGCCGATGCGGTCGCCGGGGCCGAGCTGCCAGGTCAGGTGCTTGAGCAGCAGCTTCGGTCCGGCCTGGACGGAGACGTCCTCCAGGTCGAAGACGGTCTTGCCGAGCCGCGTCGTCGCGAACTTCATCAGCTCGCTGGTGTCGCGCGGCGGCGGTACGTCCGCGATCAGTTCATTGGCGGCCTCGATGCGGAACTTGGGCTTGCTGGTGCGGGCCGGGGCGCCGCGGCGCAGCCAGGCCAGCTCCTTGCGCATCAGGTTCTGCCGCTTGCTCTCCTCGGTGGCGGCGATGCGCTCACGCTCCGCGCGGGCGAAGACGTAGTCGGAGTAGCCGCCCTCGTACTCGAAGACGGAGCCCTTCTGCACGTCCCACATGCGGGTGCACACCTGGTCCAGGAACCACCGGTCGTGCGTGACGCAGACCAGCGCCGAGCGGCGGGTGCGCAGGTGCTCGGCCAGCCACGAGATGCCCTCCACGTCGAGGTGGTTGGTCGGCTCGTCGAGGACGATCAGGTCCTGCTCGGCGATGAGCAGCTTGGCCAGCGCGATGCGGCGCCGCTCGCCGCCGGAGAGCGGGCCGATGACGGTGTCCAGGCCCTGCGGGAAGCCGGCCAGGTCGAGCCCGCCGAACAGGCCGGTCAGCACGTCCCTGATCTTGGCGCTGCCCGCCCACTCGTGGTCGGCGAGATCGCCGATGACCTCGTGCCGGACGGTGGCGGCCGGGTCCAGCGAGTCGTGCTGGGTCAGCACGCCGAGCCGCAGCCCGCCGTTGTGCGTGACGCGGCCGGTGTCGGCGTCCTCCAGCTTGGCGAGCATCCGGATCAGGGTGGTCTTCCCGTCGCCGTTGCGCCCGACGACGCCGATCCGGTCCCCCTCGGACACGCCGAGTGAGACGCCGTCGAGCAGGGCACGGGTGCCGTACACCTTGCTGACTGCCTCGACATTGACCAGATTGACGGCCATTTCTCTCCTGACAGGGGGGATCGATCGACTCTCCAGCGTAGTCGCCTCCTGAGGTCGGACCGCCGGGCACATACGGGTACCGACTCGCTCACTCTTTGTGATGACGGATGCGGAATGCGGCGGCTACGGTGGGAGGGCAGGCCGAAGAATCCCGTCCATGGGAGGAACCATGACCGCCGAGTCCGTTGAGCAGCGCGGGCGCTGGCCGGTGCCGCCGCCGACCGGCTACTCCGTGGACGACCTGTTCACGCTGCCCGATCTCCCGCCGCACACTGAGCTCATCGACGGGAGCCTGATCTTCGTGAGTCCGCAGAGCTACCTCCATCTCTTGTCGATCAAGCTCCTGGAGCGCGGTCTCGAGCAGACCCTGCCGACGGAGTTGAAGGTCGTACGCGAGATGAACGTAGTGATCGACCAGCACAACGCCCCTGAACCCGACCTCATCGTGGTCCGTGCCTGCGCCATCACCGATGACCGTCTGAGCCGCTTCCCGGTGCGGGACGTGCTCTTGGCCGTCGAGGTCGTCTCCCCGGAATCGGAGTCCCGCGACCGCACGACCAAGCCCCAGAAGTACGCCACGGCCGGGATCCCGAACTTCTGGCGCGTCGAACAGAGCGGGACCGGCCGTAGGCCCGTCATCCACGTCTACGAACTCGACCAGGTGACCAACGCGTACGTCCACGTGGGCATCCACCGCGACCAGATCAAGGTCAGCGAGCCCTACGACATCGACATCGACCTCACCGCCATCGACGTGCTCTGACCGGGCCTCCCGCCCGCTCCACCAGCAGCCACCCCGCCAGGGCCATCGCCACCGCCGCCGGTGCCGTGACGTGGACGGCGATCAGCATCGCCGTACGTCCCTCCAGCAGGCCCCCGAAGCCGACCATCGACAGGCCGAGCACCCCGAACAGGCAGAGCGTGACGCCGAGGGCCGCCGTCGGGCCCGAGGCCGCTCGCGGCAGGGCCTGTTGCCGCGCCGGCGCCGGGCGTTCGAAGCGGCGGAAGGCCGCCACCAGCGCCGCCGTCAGGGCCGCCGCCGCCGCGAGCCGCAGCGGCACCTGCGCCCACCACGCGGCGCTCGCGGGCTCCGGGAGCGGGACGTCGAGGGCGAGCAGCAGGCCGTAGACCCCGAGCATCGCCGTGAGGTGCCACAGGAACGCCGTCATGGAGACGCCGTTGGCCGCCACCACGCCGCGCCACACGCGGGGCCGGGTCAGCCACCGCGTCGCCGGGGCGCGCAGCAGTTCGACCGCGCCGACCAGCCACAGGCCGTGGCAGAGCAGGGCGAAGGTGGGCGGTGCCATGTTGGAGACGCGCTCGCCGGGCATGCCGACCATGGAGAGCGGATACGGGCCGAGGGCCACCAGCAGGGCGGCGCCCACCAGGCCGGCGCCCGCGAGGACGTACGGCATCCGCAGCCTGCCGTCCGCGCGCAGGAAACCGAGCTGGTGCACGGCGAGCCAGACGAAGGCGAAGTTCAGGAACGCGACGTAGGGGACGCCGAACGCGAACCGCGCCACGTCCACCGCGCCCGCCGCCGCCACGAGCGCGCCGAACGCGCCCCAGCCCCACCGCTCGTGCAGCCGCAGCAGGGGCGGGGTGCAGGCGACCATCGCCAGGTAGACGCCGATGAACCACAGCGGCTGGGCGACGAGGCGCAGGGCGACGTCGAGCAGTCCGCCGCCTTGGCCGCCCAGTTGCAGGGCCAACGCGAGGGCGCCCCATACGCCTATGAAGACCATGGTGGGCCGCAGCAGCCGCTGGAGCCGGGCCCGCAGGAAGGCCGAGTAGACGGAGCCGCCCCCGGACGCCTCGGCCTTGCGGCGCAGGGAGCGGTACGACAGCGCGTGCGAGAAGCCGCCGACGAAGAAGAACACCGGCATGATCTGCAGCGCCCAGGTGAGCAGTTGCAGCCGGGGTACGACGGCCAGGAGGTTGCCGACCTCGGCGCGGCCGTCGGCGCCGACGGTCACGGCCGCCATCAGCCAGTGCCCGGCGACGACCGTGCCGAGCGAGGCGACCCGCAGCAGGTCGATGTACCGGTCGCGCCCGGCGGGCGTCCCGGCGGCCAGTTCGCGCACGCTTGTTCCCATGGAGCTTGATGCCATGGACGTACGGTCGCGCGCGAGCGGCCCCCGGCATCAGGGTGCCCGTACTCAGATCCGCGGGTGAGTACCTGGGCACGCGGGCGGTGGGCGCCCGTCAGATCGTGCGGGCTCCCTGGGCCGGGGAGGTGGCGACGCGGGCCGTGCGGCAGGTCCCGGAGGCCGTCAGCGCGTCGGCCACCGTGCGTGCGGCGGCGGCGTCGGCCGTGAGGAACGCCGTCGTCGGGCCGGAACCGGAGACCAGCGCGGCCAGGGCGCCCGCCGCCGTGCCGGCCGCGAGGGTGTCGCGCAGCCGGGGGAAGAGGGAGAGCGCCGCGGGCTGGAGGTCGTTGGTGACGGTGGCGGCGAGGGCCTCGGCGTCGCCCTCGCGCAGGGCGTCCAGGAGCGCGGGGGACGCCTTCGGGGCGGGCGCGTCGGGGGTGAGCCGGTCGAACTCGCGGTAGACGGCGGGCGTGGAGAGCCCGCCGTCGGCGACGGCGAAGACCCAGTGGAAGGTGCCGCCGACCTCCAGCGGCGCGAGCCGCTCGCCCCGCCCGGTGCCGAGCGCGGCCCCGCCCACCAGGCTGAACGGCACGTCGCTGCCCAACTCGGCGCACAGGTCGAGCAGTTCGGCGCGGGTGGCGTGCGTGCCCCACAGCGCGTCGCACGCCACGAGCGCGGCGGCGCCGTCCGCGCTGCCGCCCGCCATGCCACCGGCCACGGGGATGTCCTTGGCGATGTGCAGGTGGACGTCGGGCGCGATGCCGTGCCGGGCGGCGAGCAGTTCGGCGGCGCGGGCGGCGAGGTTCGTGCGGTCCAGGGGCACCTGGTCGGACCCGGGGCCCTCGCAGGTCACCCGCAGCTCGTCGGCGGGCGCCGCCGTGACCTCGTCATAGAGGCCGACGGCGAGGAAGACGTTGGCGAGGTCGTGGAAGCCGTCGGGGCGGGCGGGGCCCACCGCGAGCTGGACGTTGACCTTCGCGGGGACCCGCACGGTCACCGCCGCGCTCACGCGCCCGCCCCCTTGTGCTCGGCGACGCGGGCGAACTCCTCGACGGTCAGGGCCTCGCCGCGGGCCTGCGGGGAGATGCCGGCGGCGACCAGCGCGGCCTCCGCGGCGGCCGCGGAACCGGCCCAGCCGGCCAGGGCGGCCCGCAGGGTCTTCCTGCGCTGGGCGAAGGCGGCGTCCACGACCGCGAACACCTCGCGCCGGGAAGCGGTGGTCTTCACCGGTTCGGCGCGGCGCACCAGCGAGACGAGGCCGGAGTCGACGTTCGGGGCGGGCCAGAAGACGTTGCGCCCGATGGACCCGGCGCGCTTGACGTCCGCGTACCAGTTGGCCTTCACGGACGGCACGCCGTACACCTTCGAGCCGGGGGCGGCGGCGAGCCGGTCGGCGACCTCCGCCTGCACCATCACCAGCGTGCGCTCAATGGTCGGGAAGCATTCGAGCATGTGCAGCAGGACGGGCACCGCGACGTTGTACGGGAGGTTCGCGACGAGCGCGGTCGGCGCCGGGCCCGGCAGCTCGCGCACCAGCATCGCGTCGCTGTGCACCAGCGCGAAGGAGTCGGCCTTGTGCGGGAGGCGGGCCCCGATGGTCGCGGGCAGGGCCCCGGCGAGCACGTCGTCGATCTCGACCGCGGTGACGTGGGCCGCGCTCTCCAGGAGCGCCAGGGTCAGCGATCCGAGGCCCGGGCCGACCTCGACGACGACGTCGTCCGGGCCGACCTCCGCGGTGCGGACGATGCGCCGGACGGTGTTGGCGTCGATGACGAAGTTCTGGCCGCGCTGCTTGGTGGGGCGTACGCCCAGGGCGGCGGCCAGTTCGCGGATGTCGGCGGGGCCGAGGAGGGTGCCGTGCTCAGTGCTCACCGCACCAGGTTACGGGGCCCGGCCTCCGGGCCTCCCGCGGCGCCCTGTCCCGCGTCCGGAAGCGACGAAGGGCCTCAGCCGTGCAGGCGGCGGCCGCAGTGGGGCCAGGGGCTCGCGCCCCGCTGGATGTAGAGCTTCTTCGCGCGGAAGGTCTGTTCCGCGGCGGGGGCGTTCTGGGGGCGGCCCGAGCCGCCGAGGGCCTGCCAGGTCCTGGTGTCGAACTGGTAGAGCCCGCCGTAGGTCCCCGAGGGGTCGACCGCCCCCGGACGCCCGCCCGACTCGCAGCGCGCGAGGGCGTCCCAGTCGAGGTGGTCCGCCCCGGCGACGGAGGACGGCCGCGGCTTGGTGCCGACCCGCACGATCCGGTTCAGGGGTTCGCGCACCACCTCGGAGCTGATCCGGCGCGGTCGCTGCTTGACGCCGTTGACGGAGCGCAGCGCGTAGGTGACGCGCCGGGCGCCGGTCCGGCCCGCCCGGGCGACGACCTCCGTGCCCCGGAAGAGCGTCGCGTCCCGCGTCCTCTCCACGGCGAAGGGGATCACCTCCTCGCGCACCTCCTTGGACCCCCTGATCCGCATGACGGTGACGGTCATCCCGTCGCGCGGGAAGCTGCCGGGCGCCACCGAGGTGGTGTCCTGCCCGCGCAGCGTGATCCCGGCCTCCGCGACGGCGTCCCGCACGGTGGCCGCGTTCGTACGGATGGTCCGCTCCCGCCCGTCCGCCATGATCGTGACGGTGCGTTCCGTGCGGACGGCGAGGTCGAGTCCGGCGCGGCCGATGCGCCGGCTCCGCGAGGCCGACAGGTGCGCGCCCTGCGCGCGGACGCCGAGCTGGCGCAGGGCTCCCTCGACGGTGCGGGCCGTGGTCCACACCTCGCGGCGCTCGCCGTCGAGGAGGAGTCTGACGGGTCTGCCGTAGCGTACGGCGATCTCGTCGCCGCTGGTCAGGGCGGTGTCCACGGCGGGTGCGACGAGGTCGTGGGCGCCGACGGCGACGCCTTCGTCGGCGAGGAGCTCACCGACGTCGTCGGCGAAGGTGTGCAGGGTGCGCGGCTCGCCGTCGACGCTGAGCCGCACGGCCTTGTCGTCGGCGACGAACGCGGAGGTGCCGCCCGCGAGGAACGCCACGACGAGCGCCTGCGGCACCAGGCGCCGCAGCGCCTCGCCCCGCTCGGAGACCTGGCGGCGCTCGGGGCCCTGGGGGCCGTCGGAGGCCCGGGGCGCCTTGCGGCGGCGGGCGGCGCGGCGCGCCTCGGCCCGGCCGCCGACGGAGACGACCGTGGCCTGTAGCGGGAGGTCGCCGCTCCCCGCGCCGTCGGGGACGTGGGCCCGGCCGTCCGGCACGGTCGGCTCGTACGAAGGGTCATGGGGCGCTTCGTACGTCTCGTACGTCCCGAACTGCGATGTGCTCACGATGACGCTCCAGAGGTCCGGACCGGGCGGTCAGAACCTAGCGGAGCGGCCGTCACTCTCCAAAGCGGGACGGCTACCCTGTGTCGCGACTTTGTCGGTCAGTAGTCGAAGGCGCGCGCGGTGTTCGCGGCGAGTGCCTCGGCCAGGGCGTCCTCGCCGATGCCGCGGACCTCGGCCATGGCGCGCACCGTGACCGGAATGAGATAGGGCGCGTTGGGCCGTCCGCGATAGGGGGCGGGCGTCAGGAACGGCGCGTCCGTCTCCACGAGGACGAGGTCGAGCGGCGCGACGGCCAGGGCGTCCCGCAGCCCCTGCGCGTTCTTGAAGGTGACGTTGCCGGCGAACGACATGAAGTAGCCGTTCTCCGCGCAGATCCGGGCCATCGCCGCGTCACCGGAGTAGCAGTGGAAGACGGTGCGCTCGGGGGCGCCCTCCTCCTTCAGGACGCGCAGCACGTCCTCGTGGGCCTCGCGGTCGTGGATGACGAGGGCCTTGCCGTGCCGCTTGGCGATCTCGATGTGGGCGCGGAAGGACCGCTCCTGGGCGGCCATGCCCTCGGGCCCGGTGCGGAAGCGGTCCAGGCCGGTCTCGCCGACCCCCTTGACGTGCTCCAGCGCGGCGAGCCGGTCGATCTCGGCGAGCGCCTCGTCCAGCGCGCCGTCACCGCCCGCCGCGCGCTCCCCCTGCCGGGACCAGCCGTCGGGGTCGCCGAGGACGATGCGGGGCGCTTCGTTCGGGTGCAGGGCGACGGTGGCGTGCACCCGCTCGTGCTCGGCCGCGGTACGGGCCGCCCACTGGGACCCCCGCACGTCGCAGCCGACCTGGACGAGCGTGGTGACGCCCACCGACGCGGCCTTGGCGAGGGCTTCCGCCACCGTGCCCGTCTGCATGTCGAGGTGGGTGTGGGAGTCGGCGACCGCCACCCGCAGCGGTTCGGGCAGGGGCGGCGGCGCGTCGGCGTTCTTCGAAGGCATGCCCCGATCCTACGAAGCCGCCCCGTCGGCCTGTCGGCCTAGCGGCCCTTGCGGTGCTGGAAGGGGTGCAGCAGGTCGGACAGGTGCCAGTGGTGCTCCCCCTCGGCCGGTTCGGCGACCGGCTCCACGGGCCCGGCGGGCTTGCCGACGCGGCCGCCCTCGTGCCGGCGCCGCATCGTGTCCAGGATGGAGGACACCTGGCCGGCCCGCATGATGCGCACGACGTGGCCGCCGCAGTTCAGGCAGGTCGGGCGGGACAGGGGCGACGGCACGTGCAGGCCGTCCGCCCGGTACATCACGAATTCCTGGCCGGCGGCGTCCACGTGGTGCTCTATCTCGTACGACTGCTCCCAGCCGTGCCCGCAGCGCATGCAGGCGAAGGCGTACGACTCGTGACCGACATTCAGTGCCGTGCGGGGGTGACCGGTGTCTGCGATCTCACTCATGCCGCTGCTCCTCTTGTCCGAGGGACGGGCACTTGTCCACAGGGCAAGCGCCGTCGTCCCCTGACCAGTGGACGCCTTTGGGGCGGCGAGCGCATCAGACCTGTCGAGCGTTGGAGCCGATTTGGCCTTTCCTTAGGAAAAGGGCCTGGTGCGCGGTTCGCGCTTTGCTTTTCACGATAGTCCTTTGCCCTTCGATGGGCCGCCCCGATCCGCGTTCTTTGCCGCCACGACGGCATCGAAGACCTCCCGCTTGGGCAGGCCCGCCTCGGCGGCGACCGCGGCGATCGCCTCCTTGCGCCGCTCCCCCGCCTCCTCGCGCACGCGCACCCTGCGCACCAGCTCGTCGGGCCCGATCTCGCCGGCGTCCTTCTCGGGGGCGCCCTCCACGACGACGGTGATCTCGCCGCGCACGCCGTCCGCCGCCCACGCGGCGAGGTCCTTCAGCGGACCGCGCCTGACCTCCTCGTACGTCTTGGTCAGCTCGCGGCAGACCGCGGCGCGCCGCTCGTCGCCGAACGCCTCGGCCATCGCGGCGAGCGTGTCGGCGATGCGGTGCGGGGCCTCGAAGTAGACGAGCGTCCTGCGGTCCCCGGCGACCTCCTTCAGCCGCGAGAGCCGCTCGCCGGCCTTGCGGGGCAGGAAGCCCTCGAAGCAGAAGCGGTCCACCGGCAGGCCGGACAGGGCGAGCGCGGTGAGCACGGCGGAGGGGCCCGGCACGGCGGTCACCCTGATGTCCCGCTCCACGGCGGCGGCGACCAGGCGGTAGCCGGGGTCGGAGACGGAGGGCATGCCCGCGTCCGTCACCAGGAGCACGCGGGCGCCGCCCACGAGGGCCTCGACGAGCTCGGGGGTCCGCGCGCTCTCGTTGCCCTCGAAGTACGAGACGACACGGCCGCCGACCTGCACCCCGAGCGCCTGGGTGAGCCGGCGAAGGCGCCGCGTGTCCTCGGCGGCGACGACGTCCGCCGACGCCAGCTCGGCGGCGAGGCGCGGCGGCGCGTCGGCGACATCGCCGATGGGAGTGCCTGCCAACACGAGGGTTCCGGGGGAATCTGCGCTTCCTGTCACGGATCCATCCTCCCAGGGCCCACGGACGGGACTCGTACAGTCTCGTTCCCTACGATGGCGCGGTGACCAGTACCGCGTCTTCCCCGGACACCCGCGAGGGCCAGGCAGCGCAGGAGCGGCGGCCCTCGTGGCAGCGGCGGCTGCGCCGATTCGGCCATGTGGCGCGGCCCGCGGACGACGTCGGGGCGCGGCTGGTCCCCCCGTACACCCGGCCCGGCCCCCGGCTGTGGACGACGCTCGGCCTGTCGGCGGCCGCCGCGGACCGGGTGGTGCGCCGGGCGGCCTGGCTCGGTCCGCTGCTGGTCACCCTGGTCGCCGGGGTGAGCCGGTTCTGGGACCTCGGCAACCCGAAGGCCGTGATATTCGACGAGACGTACTACGCGAAGGACGCCTGGGGGCTCATCCACCGCGGCTACGAGGTCAACTGGCCGGAGAAGATCAACGACGACGTGCTGCGGCAGGGCGGCGACATCGCGATCCCGCACGACGCCTCGTACGTGGTGCATCCGCCGGTCGGCAAGTACGTCATCGGGATCGGCGAATGGCTGTTCGGCTTCGATCCGTTCGGGTGGCGGTTCATGACGGCGGTGCTCGGCACGCTGTCGGTCCTGATGCTGTGCCGGATCGGGCGGCGGCTGCTGCGCTCCACGTTCCTCGGGTGCCTGGCGGGCGCGCTGCTCGCGGTGGACGGCCTGCACTTCGTGATGAGCCGTACCGCGCTGCTCGACCAGGTCCTGATGTTCTTCGTGCTGGCCGCCTTCGGGTGCCTCTTGATCGACCGGGACAAGGCGCGCGAAAGACTCGCGGCGGCGCTGCCCGTCGACGAGGACGGGATCGTGCGGCCCGACGCCCGCGTCGCCGAAACGGTGCGCCTGGGATGGCGGCCGTGGCGGTGGGCGGCCGGTCTCTGCCTCGGGCTCGCCTTCGGCACGAAGTGGAGCGGGCTGTACGTGCTGGTCTTCTTCTGCCTGATGACCGTCCTGTGGGACGTCGGGGCGCGCCGCGTCGCCGGCGCGGTGCGGCCCTACCGGGCGGTGCTGCTGCGGGACGTGCTGCCCGCCTTCGTCTCCACGGTGCCGGTGGCGGTCGTCACGTACGTGCTGTCCTGGCTCGGCTGGATCCTCTCCCCGGCGGACGGCACGGGCGGCTACTACCGCGACTGGGCGGCGACCCAGGGCCGGGGCGGCGGCTGGACGTGGCTGCCGGACTGGGTGCGCAGCCTGTGGCACTACGAGCACGCGGTCTACGAGTTCCACGTGGGCCTGTCCTCGCCGCACACCTACCAGTCCAACCCCTGGAGCTGGCTCGTCGACGGCCGGCCCGTCTCCTACTTCTACGAGTCGCCGCTGCCCGGCAAGGACGGCTGCCCGGCCGGCACCACCGAGAAGTGCGCCCGCGAGGTCCTCGCGCTCGGCACCCCCCTGCTGTGGTGGGTGGCGGGGTGCGCGCTCGTCTACGTCCTGTGGCGGTGGGCGTTCCGCCGCGACTGGCGGGCGGGCGCGATCCTCTGCGGGGTCCTGGCCGGCTATCTGCCCTGGTTCTTCTACCAGGAGCGGACGATCTTCTATTTCTACGCGGTCGTCTTCGTGCCGTTCCTGTGCCTGGCGGTGGCGATGCTCATCGGCGCGATGCTGGGGCCGGCCGGCTCCGGTGAGCGGCGCCGCGTCGCCGGTGCCGCCGCGTCCGGCGTCGTCGTCCTGCTCATCCTGTGGAATTTCATCTACTTCTGGCCCATCTATACCGGCACCGCCATTCCCATCGATTCCTGGCGGTCCCGAATGTGGCTGGACACCTGGGTCTGAGAGGCGGGACACCTTCCGATAACAGCCGTCACGCAATTCCCTTCCTGCCCATAAAGTGCCGGAGGAAAGGCCTTCCCGGGCGACTCCTTGGGGAAGGCTCTCCTGGGGAGGGGGCGCATCGTGCGCAACGGAGCAAAGGCCGCTCTGGTCGGCGGGGTCTTCGCCGTCATGGTGGGAGGCGCCGGGTACGGCGCGTACAACCTGGTGAGCGGGGTCAGCGGTGGCGGCGGTTCCGCGGGGCCCGGCCCCGAGCAGGTGCGGACGGGGCCGCCCACCGGCGGCGAGGTGCGCGACACCGCCCGGCAGTTCCTCACGGCCTGGGCGAAGGGCGACGCCGGGCGGGCCGCCGCGTACACGAACCACGCCGAGGCCGCCCTGAGCGCCCTGACCGGCTACCGCGAGGACGCGCGGCTGACGAAGGTGCGGCTCACCCCGAAGCGGGCGTCCGGCGCGCGCGTGCCGTTCTCCGTGTCGGCCACGGTGTCGTACAAGGGCCGGAGCAAACCTCTCGCCTACGACTCCGAGCTGACCGTCGTACGGGGCGAGACGACCGGCCGCCCGCTCGTCGACTGGTCGGCGGCCGTCCTGCACCCCGCCCTGAAGAAGGGCGACACGCTGGTGACGGGCGAGGCCAAGGCGCCGGCCCTCCAGGCGGTGGACCGCGCGGGCACCGTCCTGCACGCGAAGCAGTACCCCTCACTCGGCCCGCTCCTGGCCGACCTGCGCACGAAGTACGCCAGGACGGCGGGCGGCAGCCCGGGCGTGGAGCTGTACGTGCGACATGCCGACGAGGACGCCGGGACCCGCACGCTGCTCACCCTCGCCAAGGGCAGGCCCGGCAAGCTGCGCACGACGCTCAGCGCGCCCGTGCAGAAGGCGGCGGAGCAAGCGGTGCTGCGCAACGACGACGCGTCGGTGGTCGCGGTCGAGCCGAGCACGGGCGAGGTCCTCGCGGTCGCCAACCACCGCGAGGACGGCTGGAACGCCGCGTTCCTCGGCAAGGTGGCACCCGGCTCCACGATGAAGATCGTCTCGGCGGCGATGTTCCTCGACAAGGGCGTGGCCAAGGCGGACGGGCCCGCGCCCTGCCCGGCCACCGCCACCTGGCAGAGCCAGACCTTCCACAACCTCACGGGCCTCGCGCCCGACGAGTCCGCGACGTTCGCGGAGAGCTTCGCGCGCTCCTGCAACACCGCGTTCGTGAAGCTCGTGGACGAGGGCGGGCTCACCGACGCCTCCCTGACCGAGGAGGCCCGCGACGGCTTCGGCCTCGGCCTCGGCGACTGGAAGGTGGGCGTCCCCTCCTTCGACGGCTCCGTCCCGCCCTCCCCCGGCCCCGAGCGCGCCGCCAACGCCATCGGCCAGGGCACGGTCCAGCTGAACCCGCTGACCATGGCCTCGGTCACGGCGACCGCGATGACGGGCGCCTTCCGGCAGCCGGTGATCGTGCCGAGGTCCCTCGACGACCGCGAACTGGCCACCGCGCGCGGCCTGCCCGCCTCGACCGTGGCCCAGCTGCGCCGGATGATGCGCCGCACGGCGGTCAGCGGCACCGGGGCCCGGGTGATGGCGGGCCTGCCGGGCGACATCGGCGCGAAGACCGGGTCGGCGGAGGTCGGGGGGCAGGCGACGTCCGACAGCTGGTTCACCGGCTACCGGGGCGATGTGGCGGCCGCCGCGATGGTGCAGCGGGGCGGGCACGGCGGCGACGCGGCGGGGCCGATCGTCGCGGAGGTGCTGCGGGTGGGGTGAGGGTGGTGCGGTCCGGGTGCAGGGGGGCGCGGTTGACGCGGTGCGGGTCCGGCGCCCCGGTGGGCCCGGCCGGCGGGGCACGCGCAGGGCAGAGGGCGGCCCCGAACGTCGTACGGCCGGACGAAAAAGTGGTCAAGGGCCTCGCCGTACGCCTCTAAGGTGGCCTTCCGGTGCGGAGCTTGGGGGCTCCCCGGGGAGACTGCGGAGGTTTTGTGGGCAAGCGAAGGCGCGCCGCCGGGCGCAAGGACGGCGGATCACGGGACACGCGGATGCGTCCGGGAGTGCTCGTGGGGGCGGCGGCCGTCGTCCTGTGCGGGGTGGGGGCCGCCGCGTACGCGCTCTCCGGTGGCCCCGGTTCCGGGTCGGGCGACTCGGCCGACGGGAAGCGGGTGGCCTCGGGGCCGCCGACGCCGGCCGAGGTGCGGGACACCGCGCGGGCGTTCCTCACGGCGTGGTCCAAGGGCGACGTGTCCCGGGCCGCCGCGCTGACGGACGACCGAGACGCGGCGCGCGAGGCCCTCACGTCCTACCGCGAGGAGGGCCGCTTCCGGGAGATACGACTGACGCCGGGCAGGCGCTCCGGTACAGATGTGCCCTTCAAGGCGGCCACCGTGGTGGCGTACAAGGGGCAGAGCAAGCCCTTCGCCTACGCGTCCGAGCTGACGGTGGTGCGCCGGAAGAGCGACGGCAGGACGCTGGTCGCCTGGCGCCCCTCGGTCCCGCACCCCGAACTGCGGGCGGGCGACCGGCTGGTCACCGGGGAGGCGGGCGACCCGCCGATCAAGGCGGTGGACCGGGACGGCAAGGAGCTGACGGCGGCGAAGTACCCCTCGCTCGGGACGGTGCTGGACAGCCTGCGCGAGAAGTACGGCAAGAAGGCCGGCGGCCGGGCGGGCGTGGAACTTCGGGTGGTGCGGGCGGACGACGGACCGGCCGGCTCCGCGCGCAAGGGCGCTGCCGCGAACGGGGCCCCGGCCAAGAAGGACGGCGCGAGGCCGAAGAAGGACGACGCGGACTCGACGCCCGACAAGACGCTCCTGACGCTCTCGTCGGGCACCCCGGGGACGCTGCGGACGACGTTCAGCGGTCGGTTGCAGGCCGCGGCGGAACGGGAGACCGCCAAGCGGCAGCGGGCCTCCGTGGTCGTCGTCAAGCCGAGCACCGGTGAGATCCTGGCCGCCGCCAACTCCAACCCCACCGGCTTCAACATGGCCTTCCAGGGCTCCCTGGCGCCCGGCTCCACGATGAAGGTCATCAGCTCCTCCATGCTCCTGGAGAAGAAGCTGGCCGGGGTGGACAAGAAGCATCCGTGCCCCAAGTACGTGACGTACGGCGGCTGGAAGTTCCAGAACGACGACAAGTTCCAGATCAAGAACGGCACGTTCCGGGCGAGTTTCGCGCGCTCCTGCAACACGGCCTTCATCAGCCGCGCCAAGAAGCTGGAGAACGACTCGCTGACCCGGCAGGCGCAGGACGTCTTCGGCCTCGGCCGCGACGACTGGTCGATCGGCGTGCCGTCCTTCGACGGCGCGGTCCCGGTCCAGTCGGACGCCCAGATGGCGGCCTCGCTGATCGGGCAGGGCGGGGTGCGGATGAACCCCCTGAACATGGCGTCGGTCGCGGCGACGGTGAAGTCCGGCAGGTTCCGCCAGCCCTACCTGGTCTCGCCCGACCTCGACGACCGCACGCTCGCGACGGCGCCGCGCAGGATGTCGGGGGCGACGGCCTCGGCGCTGCGGGACCTCATGCGCTACACGGCGGTGGCCGGCACCGCGGCGGAGCCGATGCGGGGCCTTGGCTCCGACGCCGGCGCGAAGACGGGCTCGGCGGAGGTCGACGGCCAGAAGAAGCCGAACGGCTGGTTCACGGCGTACCGGGGCGACCTGGCCTCGGCGGCGGTCGTGCAACAGGGCGGCCACGGCGGGGATTCGGCGGGCCCGCTGGTTCGGGCGATGCTGCTGGCCGGGGGCTGAGCCGGGGGCCGAGGCCCCAGGGCCCCGGGGGCTGCCGTACCGGAGCGGCGGGTCCCAGGGGAAGCTCCGCCGGGTGCCGTACCGGGCCCCTGTCCGGTGTCCGCCATGCGGATACGCGGTCGCATGTCCCGTACACGGACCGCTAGCGTGCCGCGCATGAGCACTTCTGAACGCGCCGCGTCCGCAGAGCCCGACGGCACCGGGGGCGCCGCCCCGGCCGGGTCCGTGGAGCCGGCCGAGTCCGCCGCCCACCCCCGTTTCGCCGCCGCCCTGCGTGAGCTGGGCCTGGCCGAGGTGGTCGGCCGGGCCCGCCGCTTCCCGGAGCAGACCCGTACCGCGCAGGAGGCGGCGGACGCGATCGGCTGCGAACTGAGCCAGATCTGCAAGTCGCTGATCTTCGCGGCGGACGGCGTGCCGGTCCTGGTCCTGATGGACGGCGCGTCCCGGGTCGACGTGGAGCTGGTGCGGCGGGAGTTGGGCGCGGAGAAGGTCACGCGGGCCAAGGCGGACGTGGTCCGGGAGACCACCGGTTACGCGATCGGCGGGGTGCCGCCCTTCGGCCACGCCACCAGGACCCGCGTCCTCGCCGACCGCTCGCTCCTCGCCCACGACGTGGTGTGGGCGGCGGCGGGCACCCCCTACGCCGTCTTCCCCATGGACCCCGAGTCGCTGATCGCCCACGCGGGCGGCACCCCGGTGGACGTGCGCGAGACCGCGCGGTGACCCCGCTGGTCGCGGCGGCGGTCCTGCTCGCCGCCGTCACGCACGCCGCCTGGAACGCGATCGCCCACCACATCACGGACAAGCTGGTCGGCTTCACGCTCATCGCCGGCGGCGGCACGCTGATCGGCCTGCTGCTGGCCCCCTTCGTGGCGCTCCCCGCGGCGGGGGCCTGGCCCTACCTGGTCCTCTCCGCCCTCCTGCACGTGGGTTACTACGCCCTGCTCATGCGGTCGTTCAAGCTCGGCGACTTCGGCCAGGCGTACCCCATCGCGCGTGGCACGGCGCCGCTGGTGGTGACGGTCCTCGCGGCGGTGTTCGCGGGCGAGACCCCGGACGGCCGGCAGGCGGCGGGCGTAGCCGTGTCGTGCGCGGGCCTGACGTGCCTCGCCCTGTGGGGCATACGGGGCTCGGGGCGCCGCCCGGACTGGCCGGCGATCGGCGCGGCCCTCGCGACGGGCGTCTCCATCGCGGCGTACACGGTGGTGGACGGCCTCGGCGTGCGCGCCTCCGGCTCCTCGATGGGTTACATCGCGTGGCTGATGATCCTGGAGGGCCTCGCGATCCCGCTCTACGCGGCGTACCGCTGGCGCGGCGAACTCCCCGCGAGACTCCGCCCGTTCGCGGCGGTGGGCCTGCTCGGCGCGGCCCTGTCGGTCTCGGCGTACGGCCTGGTCCTGTGGGCCCAGACCAAGGCGGCCCTGGCCCCGGTCTCGGCCCTGCGGGAGTCCTCGATCATCGTCGGCGCGGCGATAGGCGCGATCTTCTTCAAGGAACGCTTCGGCACACCGAGGCTGGTCGCGGCGGGGCTGATGGTGGCGGGGATCGGGTTGATGCTGCACGCGGGGTAGGCGGCGACGGGCCTGTCATCGGTCCGTGGCTCAGGGGCAACCGAGCGCGCGGAAGTTCCAGCCGGCCTCGCGCCAGGCGACCGGGTCGAGGGTGCCCCGGCCGTCGATCACGTTCGGCACCGAGACGCCGGCCGCGAGCCGACGCGGGTCCACGAGGGAGAACTGCGGCCATTCGGTCAGATGCAGCAGCAGGTCGGCGTCCTGCACGGCGATGACGGGGTCGGCGACGAAGTCGAGTTCCGGACACGTCTTGCGCGCGTTGTCCAGAGCCTTCGGGTCGCTGACGGTGACCTCGGCACCGAGCTCGTGGTGCGAGCAGTTGGATGCCCTGGAAGGGGGTGTCGACGCCGGTCGGTGTCTCGATCGCCCGCATCTCCGGCCGCAGCACCAGCGGTGCGCTGCCATAGCCGGTCAGGGTGGTGACCTCGGAGGCGAACGCGAGCCGACCGCCGTCCAGGCGCCAGTAGAGGGGCTTCTCGCCGAGCCGGTCTCGCGCCAGGAACAGCGTCCCGGCCCGCGGGTCGTGGACAGCGAGGGCGAACATGCCGTCCAGACCGTCCAGGCAGGACGGTCCGAACCTGACCCAGGCCCGCAGCAGGAAGTGCGCGTCGGTCTCACGGGCAGCGAGCGGAATGCCCCAGGCCTTCGCCTGATGCCGGTAGTTGTAGATCTCGCCGTTGAAGGCCAGCAGCACCCCGGACACGCCGTCGAGATAGGGGTCGGGTTCCGCCTCCGGGTCGACGATCGCCGAGGACGGAGGGAGGGCTCACAAGGGGGCTCACATCTCGCGACCACGGTTCGCGGCCCCGCCAGGAGGAATAGGGTCGGTGGCCCGTCCATGGTGAGTCACCGGCAAGGGAGCAGGTCATGGCATCGGTCG
The DNA here is from genome assembly GCF_040629635.1 of Streptomyces sp. NPDC005898. Classification (NCBI taxonomy): domain Bacteria; kingdom Bacillati; phylum Actinomycetota; class Actinomycetes; order Kitasatosporales; family Streptomycetaceae; genus Streptomyces; species Streptomyces sp. NPDC005898. Next base: position 59,269 of record NZ_JBEXWC010000012.1, read on the forward strand.
CCCGACGGCCCCGTCCGCCCAACGTGGAGCTGGCCCGGATCATCGAAGCCAGTGGCGCGAGCCACAAGTCCCTGGCTCTGCGCGTCAATCAGCTCGCCCGGGCCGCCGGGGTGGAGACCGATTACTCGCACACGTCCGTCGCGAACTGGTGCAGACGGGGAATGACACCGAAATGGCCCGTCCCCAAACTGCTGGCACAGGCCGTCGCCGAGAGGCTCGGGCGTCCCGTCGGCCTCTGTGAGATCGGCATGGGCGGCACAGGGGCCGTGGACGCGGACGCGGGGTTGGATTTCCCGCGGGACCCCGTCGATGCCATCCGCGTCGCCACTTCGTTCTGGAGCTCCGTGAACCGCCGCGACTTCCTGGCCGGAGCCGGATCGGCCTTCGCCGCCTCCGCCTTCACCACTCCCGTCACCCGCTGGCTCATCGCCCCCACCGACGACACCGCGGAACGCCGCGGCGGCAGGCAGGTCGGCCGGGCCGACCTCGACGAACTGCGTGAGGCCGCCGACGACGCCCGCCGCTGGGACTCCAGGTTCGGGGGCGGGAACTGGCGGGCCAACTCCCTCACCGACTGTCTCGACCGGAGGGCGACCCCGCTCCTCGAAGGGTCGTTCTCCGACCGGACCGGCCGTGAACTCTTCTCCGTCACCGCCGAGCTGTCCCGCATGGCGGGCTGGACCGCCTTCGACGTCAGCCAGCACGAGGTCGCCCAGCGCCACTTCATCCAGGCCCTTCGGCTCGCCCGCGCCGGCGGCGACGTGCAGTTGGGTTGCTACGTGCTGACCACCATGGCCATGCAGACCCTGATGCGGGGCTTCGCCTCCGAGGCCGTCGACATGGCGCAGGGCGCCTTCAATCGGGCCAAGGGACACGCGACTCCTCGTGTGCTGGCGTTCACCAGACTCATCGAGGCCCGCGCGCACGCCCGCGGAAACGACCCCCGAGCCGCCGCACGGGCTCTGGCCGCCTCGGAGTTCCTCCTCGACCGGGCAGCGGCGGACAGTGGGGACGAACCCGCCTGGATCGACTTCTACCACCACGCCCGCCTGTCCGCGGACGCCGCCGAGATCTTCCGGGACCTGGGGAATCCCAAGGCGGCCCTGGCCTGGAACCAGCGGGCCGCCGCCATGCCGGCCGGCGCGTTCACCCGCTCCGTCGGCATGCGCCTCGCGATCGTCGGGACGGCCCACCTTCAGGCCCGCGACCTCGACCACGGGCTCGAACTCGGCCACCGGTCCGTCGACATTCTCGCCCGCGTCCAGTCGACCCGGGCCAAGGACTACGTCCGCGAGTTCAACGCGGCCCTGGTCCCCTGGAGACGCGAGCCGGCCGTACGCGCGTTCTTCCACCGGACGCGCGAGGAACTCGGCGTCGCGGTCTGAGCCCGTCCACGTCAGCCCGTGGCCGGTTCCGGGAGGTGGGCGCAGTGGCGGCAGGCGCGGGCCGAGGGGGCCAGGGTGGCGTGGGACGCGGCGGCCAGCAGGCCGGCGCAGGTGAGCAGGGGCCAGTCGCCGGTGAGGGCCGCCGCGGCGGTGAGCGCGAGGGTCGCCGCCGCCATGGCCGCGCTGGCGGTCGTGCCGGCCCAGGCGACCACGAGCGGCAGCCGGCGCGGCGTCGGCAGGCGGCGGGCGAGGCTGCCCGTGGCGGCCAGCGCGGCCGCGGCGAGCAGCGCGGCGAGGGTCGCGACGACGGCCAGGTGGACGGCGAGCAGCTGGGCCGTGCGCGGCAGCTGCCAGGCCAGGCCGTGGCCCGCGGTCCTGGCCAGGTACCAGCAGCCGGCCAGGAACGGCGCGGCCAGGGTGACGGCCCGCGCGGTGTGCCGGGCCTGGGCGACGGTCAGTTCCCGCTGGCAGCCGGGCAGGAGTTCGGCGACGGTCCCGAACTCCCGCAGTGCCCGGTGGGCGGCCTCCTCCTCGGACAGTCCGGCGTCGGCGTACGCGGCGGCCGTGTCGGTGAGACCGTCCCGCATCTCCTCGACCAGGCGGGCCTTGGCCTTGGCGGGGCCGTGCAGGGCGGCGGTCAGCTCGGCCACGTACGCCTGGAGGGGCGGGGCAAGGGGGGTCACGTCGCGAGTCCCGTGTTCGGGGCGGGGTTGAGGACCGAGCCGATCGCCGCGGTGAACTCGCTCCAGGCCGCCCGCTCCCCGGCCAGCGTCGCCCGCCCCGCGTCCGTCAACTCGTAGCACCTGCGCCGCCGTTCGCCCGTCGCCTGCCAGCCGCTGCTGAGCAGGCCGAGCCGCTCCAGGCGGTTCAGCGCGGGGTAGATGGTGCCCGTACGCAGCTCCAGCACGCCGCCGCTGCGGCGCTGCACCGCGGCGATGATCGCGTACCCGTGCAGGGGGCCCTGCTCCAGCACGGCCAGCAGCAGTCCGTCGAGGTGCCCGCGCACCGCATCCGCCTTCATGAGTAGGCAGCCTACACAAAGCGACCGTAGGCGGTGTATGTATTGGCAGCCAACGTATATGTTTCCTCCGGAGGCTCCGCCGTGACCAAGCTCCTGCTGTCCGTCCACGTCCTCGTGGCGATCCTCGCCGTGGGGTCGATCACCGTGGCCGCCTCGATGTTCCCGCGCCAGGCGCTGCGGGCGATCGGCGGCGAGGAGGGGCCGAGAGTCGCCGCGCTCCTGCACCGGGTGTGCCGCGGCTACGCGGTCGCGGGCATCGCGGTGCCCGTCTTCGGCATCGCCACCGGGGCCCGCCTCGGCGTGCTCGGCGACGCGTGGCTCATCGCCTCGCTCGCCCTGACCGCCCTCGCGGCGGGCCTGTTGGCGCTGGCCGTCCTGCCGGGCCAGCGCCGCCTGCTCGCGCTGGCGCAGGGCGACGCGCCGGCACAGGGCGGTGCGGGCGCCGCGCCAAGCGGCCCAAGGTACGGGGCCGGGTCCGGGGGCGAGGGGCCCGCGAAGGCCGCCGCCCGGCTGGCGATGCTCACCGGTGTCTTCAACCTGCTCTGGGCGATCGTCGTCGTCCTGATGATCGTCCGCCCCGGCTCCACCACGGGAGCGTGAGTCCCGTGCGCACCCTGCGGATCGCGGCCGCCGCCGAGGCCCTCTCGCTCGTCCTGCTGCTGGCCAACCTGTGCACGGTCCACGCCTCCGCGCTCTCGGCGCTGCTCGGCCCGCTGCACGGCACGGCGTACCTCGTCGTCATCGCCACCACGTGGACCGTGCCGTCGGCCGCCGCGCCCGGGGCCCGGTGGCGCGCCCTGACCCCCGGTGTCGGCGGCCTGCTCGCCCTGCGGCGGATCGAGAGCCGCGCCCCCGCCGGGAACTGACGCCCCTCGTCCCGGTGCGGGCCCCGGAGTCCGGCTACGCGCCGAGCCCCTCGCGCACCGCCCGTACCAACGCCTGGGCCCGCGGGTCCGCGGTGACGCCCTTGCCCATCCCGTTGGTGACGTACCCGAAGGCGGTCCCCGACTCCGGGTCGGCGAAGCCGAGGGCGCCGCCGCGGCCGGGGTGGCCGAAGGAGCCGGGGCCGAGCAGCGGGGAGGCGGCGCCGTGCAGCATGTAGCCGAGGCCGAAGCGGGTGGGGACGACCAGGACGCGGTCGGGGCCCGCGGACTGCTCGGTCCGGGCCGCCTCCATCGTCCGAGGGGCGAACAGCCGGGTGCCGCCGTCGACTTCGCCGATGAGCGCGGCGTAGAAGCGGGCCAGGCCGTCCGCCGTGGCGATGCCGTTGGAGGCGGGCAGGGCGGCCGCCCGGTACAGCGGGTCGTTCTCGTCCGGCGTGGGATCGATCGCCCCGAAGGCGCGGCGGGTGAGCGAGTTCGGATCCGCGTAGGCCGCCGCGACGTTCCGCTTCGGCCGCAGGCGCAGACCGCCCGCCGCGGCAGGCGGTTCGACGCGGCCCATCCGGCCGGCCCGCGCCGCCTCCGTTTCCGGCAGCCCGAGCCACAGGCCGAGGCCGAGCGGCCGGGCGATCTCGGCGGCGATCCACTCCCCGACGGCCTGGCCCGTCACGCGCCGCACCAGTTCGCCGGTGAGCCAGCTGTAGGTCTGCGCGTGGTAGCCGTGGTCCGCGCCGGGCTCCCAGAACGGGGCCTGCGCCGCGACCACCGCCGCCGCGAGGTCGGGGTCGAGCGCCTCGGCCGGGGTCAGCGGCCGGTCCAGGGCGGGTACCGCCGCGCGGTGCGCGAGGACGTGCCGCACCAGGACGCCTTCCTTGCCGCGCGCCTTGAACTGCGGCCAGTACGTGCCGAGCGGCGCGTCCAGGTCCAGCTCACCGCGCTGGTGGAGCAGGAGGAGGGCGGCGGCGGCCACGCCCTTGGTGGCCGAGCGGATGACCTGTGCCGTGCCGGGCTCCCAGGGCGCGTCCCCGGCGGCGAGGTCGCCGTCGACGTCCCGCGTGCCGCCCCACAGGTCCACGACCTTGCGCCCGTGCCGGTAGACGGTGACGGCGGCCCCGCGTTCCCCGCGCTCGGCGAGGTTGCGTGCGAAGGCCTCGCGGACCGCCTCGAAACCGTCGGCGACCGAGCCCCGCACCCCACCCATGACGTCATTCATGTCCAGCCCAACAGCCACCGCTAGCCCGTGATTCCCTGGCCGCTCGCCTTGAGCGTCTTCGGATCGAAGCCGAAAGGCAGTTCCAGGCGGTGGGCGCGCATCAGGGCGTCGTCGGCCAGCAGGTCGCCGGTCGGACCGTCCGCCGCGATCGTGCCCTCGCTGAGGATCAGCGCGCGCGGACACAGCTCCATGGCGTACGGCAGGTCGTGCGTGACCATCAGGACGGTGACGTCCAGAGAGCGCAGGATGTCGGCCAGTTCGCGCCGCGAGGCCGGATCGAGGTTGGACGAGGGCTCGTCCAGGACGAGGATCTCCGGCTCCATGGCGAGGACGGTCGCGACCGCGACCCGGCGGCGCTGGCCGAAGGAGAGGTGGTGCGGCGGGCGGTCCGCGTAGTCCGCCATGCCGACCCGCGCCAGGGCCTTGGCCACGCGCGTCTCCAGCTCGGGCCCCCGCATTCCCGACGCCGCCGGGCCGAACGCCACGTCCTCGCGGACCGTCGGCATGAACAGCTGGTCGTCCGGGTCCTGGAAGACGATGCCGACCCGGCGCCGGATCTCGGCCATGTGCTTCTTGCCGACGGGCAGCCCGGCGACGGTCACCGAGCCCGCGCCGGCGGTCAGGATGCCGTTCAGGTGCAGGACGAGGGTCGTCTTGCCCGCGCCGTTCGGCCCGAGCAGGGCGACGCGCTCGCCGCGCCCGACGCGGAAGTCCACGCCGAACAGGGCCTGGTGCCCGTCGGGGTAGGCGAAGGCGAGGCCGGCCACTTCCAGCGAAGGCGTCGAGGTCACAGCATCCATCCGCGTCACAGCATCCGTCCCGGTCGGCGCGTCACAACATCCATCCGCGTCACAGCATCCATTCCAGTCGGCGCGTCACAGCATCCACCCCGGCCGGCGGTCACAGCGTCCACCCCAGCAGGCATACGAGGAGCGCGGCGGACGGGAGGGCCAGCGCGTACGTCCACTGCGCGCGCGAGGCGGTCACCTCGTCGATGACCGGCATCGAGCCCGCGTAGCCACGGCTGACCATCGCGAGGTGCACCCGCTCCCCGCGTTCGTAGGAGCGGATGAAGAGCGCGCCCGCGGACCTGGCGAGGACGCCCCACTGCCGCACGCCCCGCGCCTCGAAGCCGCGCGACTCCCGGGCGATCCTCATGCGGCGCATCTCGTCGGTGATGACATCGCCGTATCTGATCATGAACGAGGCGATCTGGACGAGCAGCGGCGGCAGCTTCAGCCGCTGGAGGCCGAGGAGCAGTTCGCGCAGTTCGGTGGTGGAGGCGAGCAGCACCGACGCGGCGACGCCCAGCGTCCCCTTGGCCAGGACGTTCCAGGCGCCCCACAGGCCGCTCACGCTCAGGGAGACGCCGAGCACGTCGACGCGCTCGCCCTGCGCCACGAACGGCATCAGGACGGCGAAGGCCACGAAGGGCACCTCGATCAGCAGCCGCTTGAGGAGGAACGCGGCCGGCACCCGGGCCGCCCGCGCGACGACGGCGAGGAGCAGGGCGTACACCCCGAACGCCCACATCGCCTCGCGCGGGGTGGAGACGACGACGAGCACGAAGCAGAAGACCGCCGCGAGCTTGGCGTGCGGGGGCAGCGCGTGCACCGGCGAGTGGCCGTGCCGGTAGAGCCGGTGGGCGTGGCCCGCGCCCACCTCAGGCCTTCTCGGAGCCGCTGGGGGCGGTGGCACCGGTGACGTCCGCGGTCGACGCGGGCCCCGTCTCGCCCGTACGCCGGCGCCTGAGCGCCCAGAACACCGCCGACCCGGCGACGACGGTGACGCCGACCCCGATCACACCGGCGAGGCCACCGGAGAGACGGGCGTCGGTGACGTCCTTGACGCCGTAGTCGGCGAGCGGCGAGTCGGCGGCGGCGTGCTCCTCGGCCTTCTTGTCGATGCCCTTGTCGCGGGCGACCTTCTCCAGGCCGTCGGGGTCCGCGGAGGCGTAGAAGCTGACGAAGCCCGCGAGGACGAGGGAGGCGGCGAGGCCCGTGAGCCACACCTTCTTGGGCGAGGGGGCCGAGCGGGCCGAGGCGGCCGGTGCCGTGACGGGGGCCGGCGCGTCGACCAGCTCCCCGCCCACCCGCAGCTTCAGCGGCCGGGCCAGGTCGCGCGCCCCGTACACGAGGTCGGGCCGCACGGCGATCACCGCTCCCACGGTGAGCGCGGTGATCGCGGCCTCGCCGATGCCGATGAGGACGTGGACGCCGACCATGGCGGTGGCGACCCTGGTCGGCGAGACGTCGGTCGTGCCGCCGACGGCGTAGATCAGCGTGAAGGCGATCGCGGCGGCGGGCACGGACAGCAGCGCCGCGACGAAGGAGGCGACCGTGATCGAGCGGCGCCCGCGCGGCAGGACCTTCACCAGACCGCGGAAGACGAGGTAGGCGACGACGGTGGTGACGACCGCCATGTCGGTGATGTTCACGCCGAGCGCGGTCAGGCCGCCGTCCGCGAAGAGGACGCCCTGCATGAGCAGGACGACGGAGACGCACAGGACCCCGGTGTAGGGGCCGACGAGGATCGCGGCCAGCGCGCCCCCGAGGAGGTGCCCGCTGGTGCCCGCAGCGACGGGGAAGTTCAGCATCTGCACCGCGAAGATGAAGGCGGCGACCAGTCCGGCGAGCGGGGCCGCCCGCTCGTCCAGTTCGCGCCGGGCGCCCTTGAGGCTGACCGCCACGGCTCCCGCGGCGACGACCCCCGCCGCGGCGGAGACGGGAGCATTGATGAATCCGTCGGGGACATGCATGCGTGCACTCCTGGGCAGGGGCCCTGGCAGGGCAGCTCGCTCGTGAACCGTTCAAGGATACGGCCTTGTTGCGAACTGTTTGCAAGAGCACCGACGTCCCGATACGGCTACGCCCGCCGGGTGGGCCACTTCGGCCGCCACCTCAGGGCAGACGGCCGGACATATGGGACATTGGTGAGGAAATGGCGTCGGGGTGAGGAGTTCAGCGATGTCCGCAGTCGAGCAGTACGCACGCGCCCACCTCGTCACGGACTCCTCCGAGGGCCACCGCGCCGTCCCCGCCGTCCTGCGCTACGACGCGGAGGCCGACCCGCACACCGTACGGATCGGCCTCCCCGGCCACCGCGAGCGGGCCCTCGCGAGGCACCTGCTCGAAAGGGGCCTGCGCGCCCCGGTCACCGCCGGTGACGTGCACATCTGGCCCTGCGGCCGGGTCCAGACGGTCGTGGAGTTCCACGCGCGGGAGGGGGTGACGGTCGTCCAGTTCGACGCCGCGACACTGATCCGCTTCCTGCGCCGCACCTACACCGCCACCCCGGTCAACCACTGACCCGGCCGACGGGGCCGGACGCCGGCCCGGCCCCGTCCGGCGGAGTCAGACCCGCACCAGGTCCCGGTCCGCGTCCGGATCGGCGTCCCGCTCCGCCGCCGTACGCAGCCCCTCGCCCTCGACGTCGACGTTCGGCAGCGCGCGGTCCAGCCACTTGGGCAGCCACCACGCCTTCCCGCCGAGCAGCGCGAGGACGGCGGGCACCAGCGCCATGCGGACCACGAACGCGTCGAAGAACACCGCGATCGCGAGGCCGAAGCCGATCATCTTGACCATCTGCTCGCTGGAGCCGATGAAGCCCGCGAACACCGCGATCATGATGACGGCCGCCGCCGAGACCACCCGGGCCCCGTGCCGGAAGCCGGTCACGACCGCCTGGCCGGGCCGCTCCCCGTGGACGTACGCCTCCCGCATGCGCGTCACCAGGAAGACCTCGTAGTCCATCGCGAGGCCGAAGACCACGCCCACCATGAAGATCGGCATCATCGACATGATCGGGCCGGTCTGCTCCACGCCGAAGAGCGAACCGAACCAGCCCCACTGGAAGACCGCGACGACCGCGCCGAGGGCCGCGAGGACCGAGAGCAGGAAGCCGAGGGCCGCCTTGAGCGGGACCAGGACCGAGCGGAAGACGACGATCAGGAGCAGGAAGGCCAGGCCCACGACCAGCGCCAGATAGGGCAGCAGGGCGTCGTTGAGCTTCTGCGAGACGTCGATGTTCATGGCGGTGGTGCCGGTCACCATGATCTCGGCGCCGGTGTCGCCGGTGATCCTCGCGCCGGTGTCCCGGATCGAGTGGACCAGGTCCTCGGTCTCGACGCCGCTGGGCTTGGAGGACGGCACGACGCTGATGATCGCGGTGTCACCCGCCTTGTCGATCATCGGCGGGGCGACCGTCAGGACGTCGTCGAGGCCCGAGATGGTCTTGGTGATCTCCTTGGCGGCCGCCTTCGGGTCGTCGGCGCCCTTGAGGTCGCCGACCACCATCAGCGGCCCGTTGAAGCCCGGCCCGAAACCGTCCGAGACCAGGTCGTACGCCTTGCGCTGGGTCGTGGACGTGGGCTGCGCGCCGTCGTCCGGCAGGCCCAGCTCCAGCTGCGAGACGGGGAGGGCGGCGGCGCCGAGCCCGACGACGCCGACCAGCAGCACCGCGATCGGGCGGCGCACCACGAAGCGGGCCCAGCGGGTGCCCATGTTCGGCTTGGCGGCACCCGGCCGCTCGGCGTCGGCGTCGGCACCGGCCGGCTTCTTGCCGCCGCCGAACAGCCGGCTCTTCTCGCCCATCGGCAGGACGAGCCGGCCCGCGTACCCGAGCAGCGCCGGTATGAGGGTCAGCGCGATGAGCACGGCGATGACGACCGTGCCGGCCGCGGCGAAGCCCATCTTGGTGAGCATCGGGATGTTGACCACGGCGAGGCCGACCAGCGCGATGACGACGGTGAGCCCGGCGAAGACGACCGCGGAGCCCGCGGTGCCGACCGCGCGGCCCGCCGCCTCCTCGCGGTCGCGGCCCTCGGCCAGCTCGCCGCGGAAGCGCGAGACGATGAAGAGCGCGTAGTCGATGCCGACCGCCAGGCCGATCATCATGGCGAGCGTCGAGGTGGTGGTGCCGAGGTCCAGGGCGTCGGCCAGCGCGGTGATGGACGAGACACCGATGCCGACGCCGATAAGGGCGGTGAGCAGCGGGAGCCCGGCCGCGATGAGCGAGCCGAAGGTGATGACGAGGACGACCGCCGCGATCGCGATGCCGATGATCTCGGTGGAGCCGGTCTCCGGCATGGCCTGGAGCGCGTCGCCGCCGACCTCGACGGTGAGCCCGGACGCGCGGGCCTTGTCGGTGGTCTTCTCCAGCGCGTCGCGGTCCTCGTCGGTCAGCTCCATGGCGGTGACCTTGTACGAGACCGAGGCGTACGCGGTGGAGCCGTCCTTGCTGACGGTCTTGGCGCGGAACGGGTCGTCGGCGCGGGCCACCTGGTCCGAGCCGGACTTCAGGGCGCCGACGGTCTTGACGATCTCGGCCTTGTTGGCCGGGTCCGTCACCTTCTCGCCGGCCGGCGCCTTGAAGACGACGCGGGCGCTCGCGCCGTCGGCGCTGGCCTCGGGGACACGCTTCTCCAGCAGGTCGAAGGCCTTCTGGGCCTCCGTGCCGGGTATGGAGAAGGAGCTGGAGGAGGCGGTGGGCGCCGACGCCGCGCCGACCATGGCGAGCGAGAGGAGCGCCACCCAGATCAGGGCGACGAAGTGCCGCCTTCGGAAGGCTAGTTTGCCGAGTTTGTAGAGGAACGTGGCCACGGGGGCGTACTCCCGGTCAGGTCGAGGTGACACGCAGCCCGGGGTGGCTGCAGGGCGAGGGGGATCGGCCCGGCGGCGTGAGCGGTCGCGCCGGGACGGGGGGTGGAGCGGTCAGACGCCGAGGGCGGGGAGGATCACGGCGTCCACGTACGAGGCGAGGAAAGCGCGGTCGACCGGGCGGTCCTCGATGAGGTCCCGGGCGACGAAACCGCCGACCAGCATGTGGACGGCGTACTCCAGCGCCGGGTTGTCCGCGGCGACCTCACCGCGCTCCACGGCTCTGCGCAGCAGATCGTTCAGGCCCGTCAGCTCCGGCTCGATGAGCAGGTTCCGCAGCGCCCGGTGGAGTTCGGGGTTGTCGTGGACGGCGTGGAACAGGCCCCGCATCAGCGCGGCGTCCTTCTCCATCTGGCAGTCGTCGGAGCGGGCCACCATCTCGGACAGGTCGCCGCGCAGCGATCCGGTGTCGATCTCCGCCAGGGAGACCGGCTTGTTGTGCCGCAGCGCCTTGGCGACCAGCTCGGGCTTGCTCCCCCACTGGCGGTAGAGGGTGGCCTTGCTGGAGCGCGTGCGGGTGGCCACGGCGTCCATGGTGAGGGCGTCGTAGCCGACCTCGCGGAGCAGGTCGAGCACGGCCTCGTACAGCTCGGCCTCGCGCTCGGGCGTGATCCTGCTGCGCCGCGCGGTCGTCGGCTCGGCCATGGTCCCCACCTCCTGGTGCGACGGCGACCCGGCGCGCGCCGCCCGACTCCGTGAACGAAACGGTTTCGTACCCCTCGACTGTAGGTCACCCCTTAACGAAACGAAACCGTTTCGTTCGTGGTGTGCGTCACGCGGCCCGCCACGAGTTGCCGGGGCCTGTCGGGCGGAAAAGCATGGTGAGGTGACCGACGAGCGCGACGATGCCCAGGCGGACCCCGCCTACCTGCGATTTCCCCACCTCAGCGGCGATCGCCTCTGTTTCGCCGCCGAGGACGACCTCTGGGTGGCCCCGCTCACACCGGCGGGCACCCCCGACGGCCGGGCCCGGCGGCTCACCGTCGACCGCACCAAGGTGGGCCACCCCCGCTTCTCGCCCGACGGCCGCCACATCGCGTACACGAGCTGGCGCAGCCTCGACCCGGAGATCCATCTGGCGCCGGTGGCGGGCGGGCCCGCGCGCCGGCTGACCTACTGGGGCAGCACCGACACCCGGGTCTGCGGCTGGTCCCCCGACGGGGACGTCCTCGCCGTCTCCTCGCACGGCCAGCCCTTCTCGCACTTCTGCTGGGCCTACAGCGTGCCCGTCGACGGCTCCCCCGGCGGCAAGCTGCCTTGGGGTCCCGTCGCCGACATCGCGATCACCGACACGCTCGCCGACGACGACTGCGACCGCAAGACGCTGCTCCTGACGGGCAAGCCGCCCCACGAGCCGGCCGCCTGGAAGCGGTACCGGGGCGGGGCCACCGGGCGCCTGTGGATGCACGGCGAGCAGATCCTCGGCCACCTCGACGGGCATCTGGACTCCCCCATGTTCGTGGCCGGGCGCATCGCGTTCCTCTCCGACCACGAGGGCGTCGGCAACCTCTACTCCTGCCTGCCGGACGGCACCGACCTGCGGCGCCACACCGATCACGACGCCTTCTACGCCCGGCACGCCGCCAGCGACGGCACCCGGGTCGTCTACCAGTGCGCGGGCGACATCTGGCTGGTCGAGGCGCTCACCGCCGACTCCGCGCCGCGCCGCCTGGACGTACGGCTCGGCGGGCCGCGTCCGGGGCGGCGGATCTACCAGGTGCCGGCCGCGCAGCACCTCGACGCGATCTCCGTGGACACCACGGGCCGGGCCAGCGCCGTCGTCGTACGCGGCAGCCTGTACTGGCTGACCCACCGGGACGGCCCCGCCCGCACCATCACCGACACCCCCGGCGTGCGCGTGCGGCTGCCCGAGATGCTCGGCACCGGCGGCCAGGTCGCCTACGTCACCGACGCCGACGGCGAGGACGCCGTGGAGATCGCCTACCTGCCGCGCGCCAGCGGCGACCGGCCGCCGCGCAGACTGGTGACCGGCGGGCTCGGCCGCGTCCAGGAACTGGTCTCCGACCCGGACGGCGAACGCCTCGCCGTCGCCTCGAACGACGGCCGCCTCCTGCTCATCGCCCTGTCCGACGCGGTGAGCGCCGACCTGAACCGGCAGATCCGCGAGGTGGGCGAGATCCGCGAGGCGGAGACGGCCGCCGCGGGCAGGGAGGCAGGCGGGAGTGGTGAGCCCCTCGGGACCGAGGAGGCCGCGGAGGCGGCAGCCCCGGACGGCGGGACCGCAGACGCGGGGGAGGACGACGGCGCCCCGGGGACCCGGACGGCCCACCGGTCCCCGGCAGGCGCCGCCGTCGGGCAGGGCGACGCCGTCGAGGTCATCGAGTTGATCCGGTCCGTCAACGGGCCGGTGCGCGATCTGGCGTTCTCCCCGGACGGGACCTGGCTGACCTGGTCGCACCCCGGCATCGGCCGCTCCCTGCGCCAGATCAAGCTGGCCCGGATCGCGGGCCCCGGCGCCCGCACGATCGTCGACGTCACCAATGGCCGCTTCGAGGACGAGAACCCCGTCTTCACCCGCGACGGCCGCTACCTCGCCTTCCTCTCCTGGCGCGGCTTCGACCCCGTCTACGACGTGCACACCGGCGACCTGTCCTTCCCCCTCGGCTGCCGCCCCTACCTCGTGCCGCTCTCCTCGGCGACCCCCTCGCCCTTCGCGCTGCTGCCCGACGGGCGCCCGGCGGCCGGCGGCCTCGACCCGGCCGACAACAGCGAGGGCGACGGCACGACCACGGTGGAGACGGAAGGGCTGGCCGCCCGGGTCACCCCCTTCCCCGTCGCCGCGTCCAAGTACTCGGCGCTGCACCCCGTCAGCGGCGGCGGGCTGGTCTGGCTGCGCTGGCCGATCTCGGGCGCGCTCGGCGAGACCTTCGCCAACCCCGCCGACACCTCGGGCCGCCCCACCCTGGAGCACTTCGACATCGCCAAGGCGAAGAAGTCCCCACTCGTCGACCACCTGGACTGGTTCGCGCTCAGCGGCGACGGCTCACGGCTCGTGGTCGTCGACGAGGGCGACCTGACCGCCGTACCCGCCACCGAGCAGGGCGACGGCGACACGACGGTCTGGATCGACCTGCGCCGCGTCCTGCACGAGGTCGACCCGGCCGCCGAGTGGCGGCAGGCCTACGAGGAGGCGGGCCGCATCATCCGCGCGTACTTCTGGGACCCCCACATGTGCGGCATCGACTGGGACGGGGTGCTCGCGCAGTACCGCCCGCTGGTGGAACGCGTCGCGTCCCCCGACGAGTTCGCGGACCTGCTGCGGGAGGTCCTCGGCGAGCTGGGCACCTCCCACGCCTACGTCTCCCCCGCCCGCCGCAACGAGGGCCCGCCGCACTACCAGCGCGCGATGGGCCTGCTCGGCGCGAACCTCGTCCGCCGGGACGGCGGCTGGCTGGTCAAGCGGATCCTGCCCGGCGACTCCTCGGACTCCAAGGCGCGCTCGCCGCTGGCCGGCTCGGGCATCCGCGAGGGCGCGATCCTCACGCACGTCGACGGCCGCCCCGTCGACCCGGTGACCGGGCCCTACCCCCTGCTCGCGGCGGCGGGCGGCACGACCGTCGAGCTGACGTTCCGCCCGGCGGAGGGCGGCGGCCGCGCCCGGCGGGTCGCGATCGTCCCCCTCGTCAACGAACGCCCGCTGCGCTACCAGGACTGGGTGGCCAAACGCCGGGAGGTGGTGCGGGAGCTGAGCGGCGGCAAGTGCGGCTATCTGCACATCCCCGACATGGGCGGCTCCGGATGGGCGCAGTTCAACCGGGACCTGCGCCTTGAGGTGTCCCGGCCCGCGCTGATCGTGGACGTGCGCGGCAACGCGGGCGGGCACATCAGCGAACTGGTCGTGGAGAAGCTCACCCGCAAGATCCTCGGCTGGGACATCACCCGCAACGCCCAGCCCGTCTCCTACGCCTCGAACGCGCCGCGCGGCCCCGTGGTGGCGCTGGCCGACGAGGCGACCTCCTCGGACGGCGACATGATCACGGCTGCCTTCAAGCTGCTCGGCCTCGGCCCGGTCGTCGGCCAGCGCACCTGGGGCGGCGTGGTCGGCATGACCGGGCGGCACCGGCTCGGCGACGGCACGGTGATCACGGTGCCGATGAACGCGGGCTGGTTCGACGCGTACGGCTGGTCGGTGGAGAACCACGGCGTGCCGCCGGACATCGAGGCGCTGCGCACGCCGCTGGACTGGGCGGAGGGGCGGCACGCGCAGCTCGACGACGCGGTCAGGGTGGCGCTGGAGCTTTTGGAGCGCGAGCCGGCGGCGGTGCCGCCGGGCTACTCGGACGTCCCGGACCGCCGCCGGCCGCCGCTGCCGCCCCGCTCCTGACGCCGCGCGCCAAGCCGCCGGTCACGCTGCGTACTTGATCGAAATGCGCGGAGTGTCCACCCGTGTAAATCTGGTCGAGGCCCCAACCCCCTCACCCACAACGGGAGTGAATCGCATGGGCATCAAGGACCAGTTCCAGGACAAGGCTCAGGACCTCGCCGACAAGGCCAAGAGCGCCAAGGGCGACAAGAGCCAGGCACGCGAGCGCGCCTCGCAGGCCCGCGACGACATGCGCGAGCGCGGCACGCAGACCCGCGACGAGGCGTCCGAGCGGTCCTCGCAGGCCCAGGAGCGGGCCCGGAACGCCGCGCGTGAGCGTCAGGACACGTTCGACCAGGACATCTGACGCCACCCCGCGCGTGAGACGAGAGGCCCCCCGGGACGCCGGGCGGGCCTCTCTCGCGCTGCGTCGACGCGCGGGCCCACCCGTTGTATCCACCCGTCGGACCCACCCGTCGTATCCACTCGCCGGATACGGGCGCCGGATACGGGCGCCGGATACGGCCCGGGGTCAGGCCCCCGCTTGTGCCCGCGCCCGCTCGTCCGCCGAGCCGCCCGCGCCGACGAGGCCGGTCGGCACGTCGCCGAGGCGGGGTTCGAAGCGGCGCATCTCGCGCTGGCCCACCGTGCCGATCAGGCCCGGCAGATAGCCGCGGATGCCCTGCATGCCCCGCAGCCACCACTGCGCGTACACATGGCCCGAGCGCCGCTCGATCCCGGCGACCAGGCGGTCCACGGCGGGGCCCAGCGGGTACGTCTTGTTGGACGGCCACGGCAGGCGCTGGCGCAGCTCCCGCATCACGTCGTCCTGGTCCGCGCCCCGCACCATGTCGGTGTCCGTCCAGGAGAGGTAGCCGACGCCGACCTTGACGCCCTTGTGGCCGACCTCCGCCCGCAGCGCGTGCGCGTACGCCTCGACGCCCGACTTCGACGCGCAGTACGCCGTCATCATCGGCGCCGGCGCGATCGCGGCGAACGAGGCGATCTGGAGCAGGTAGCCGCGGCTCTCCATGAGGACGGGCAGGAAGGCGCGCCCGGTCACCGCGCTGCCGATGAGGTTGACCTCGATGACGCGGCGCCACGCGTCGGGGTCGGACTCCACGAACGGCCCGCCGCCGGCCACACCCGCGTTGGCGACGACGATGTCGACCTTCCCGAAGTGCTCCTTGACCTCTCGCGCGACCCGCGCCATCGCCCCGTGGTCGGTGACGTCGGCGTGCCAGTACGCGGCCTCGGTGTGCAGCCGCGCCACGACCTGCTTCAGCTCGTCCGGCTCCAGGCCCATGAGCGCGACCTTCGCCCCGCGCGCCGACAGCTTGCGCGCGAGCAGCTCGCCCACTCCGCGCGCGGCGCCCGTGACGACGGCGACCTGACCCTCCAGGCTGACCTTGCTCATGCGCCCTCCTTGACCTGTACGTACGTGCCGACGAGTTCCCTTATGCGCCCGGTGACGGCGTCCGGCGCCTCTATGGGCGTCATGTGGCCGACCCCGGCCAGTTCGGTGAGGCCCACGCAGACGGGCAGCGCGGCCACGATCCGCCGGGCGTGCACGACGGGCGTGAGCCGGTCGGCCAGACCGGCGAGGACGGCGGTGGGCGCCCGCAACGCGGCGACCTCGACGTCCAGTTCGAGCGTGGCCAGCACATGGGACCACCCGTGACGCACGGCGGTGGGGCAGGCGTGCACGATCCGCGCGCACACGTCGACCTTGTCCGGCGCCGAACCGGGGCCCATGGTGCCGTACTTGAGGAGCCGCCTGCTCAGCGGCGTGACCGGCCCGAGCGGCGCCCGCGAGCCGAGCACGGACCGGGTGAGCCGGGTGCGCGCCCGCCCGGCCCGCAACGGCACCACCAGCGACTCTGCGACCAGGCTCGAACTGCCCGTGCTGCACAGCAGGACCGCGGCCGCGTGCTCCCGCACCAGCTCGCGCCCGCCCGCCGCCATGATCGTCATGCCGCCCATGGAGTGCCCGACGAGCACGGCCCGCTCGCCGGGCGCGAGGGTCGCCGCGAGGACCGCTTCGAGGTCGTCGGCGAGCGCCCGCGTGCTGTACCCGGAGGGCTCGGCGGGCGCGCCACTGCGCCCGTGCCCCCGCTGGTCGTACGTGATGACCTGGTGGTCGGCGCTGAGGGAACGTATCTGCGCGGCCCAGAAGGCCGTCGAGCACGTCCAGCCGTGCGCGAGCACCACGGCGGGCGCGCCCTGCGGCCCGTGCGTCTCGACGTGGATCGGGGCCCCGTCGGCGGAGACGGCGGTCAGCTCGCGGGCCGGGGGCGGCGGCGCGTAGGGCCCGCTCGCCGCGCGGGTCAGCCGGCTCATGCCCCGGCCTCCACCTTCGCCGCACCGGACGTCTCCCCCGTCGTACGGGGTTTCTCCTGGATGTGAGGCGCTGCATCCGGGGCCCTGAGGACCTCGTACTCGTTCAGGTCGACCCGACGGGTCGCCGACCTGAACTCGGTGGTGGTGCCGGGCCAGACGGTGGTGTTGACGCCGTTCGCGTCCAGGTACCAGCTCGTGCAGCCGCCGGTGTTCCACACGGTGCGCTTCATCCGCTCCTGCACCCGCCGGTTCCAGGCGCTCACCGCCTCGGGGCGGGCGGCGAGCGCGGCGCGGCCTCCGAGGACGTCGAGTTGGCGCAGGTAGTCGGCCAGGTAGTTCAGCTGCGACTCGATCATGAGGATCATGGAGGAGTTGCCGAGGCCGGTGTTGGGGCCGATGATCGTCATCCAGTTGGGGAAGCCGGCCGCGGTCGCGCCGCGCAGCGCGTTCATGCCGCCCTTCCAGCTCTCCATGAGGGTCTGCCCCTCGGCGCCGACGACGCGCTCGGCGATCGGCATGTCCGTCACGTGGAAGCCGGTGCCGAAGATGATCGCGTCGACCTCGGTCTCGGTGCCGTCGGCGGCGACCAGGGTGCTGCCGCGCACCTCGCTCAGACCACTGGCGACGACGTCGACGTTGGGTCGCGCGAGCGCCGGATAGTAGGTGTTGGAGAGCAGGATGCGCTTGCAGCCGATGCGGTAGTCGGGCGTCAGCTTGGCCCGCAGCGCCGGGTCCTTGATCGCCCGGTACATGTTCCGCTTGGCGATCCGCTCCACGATGCCCAGTTCGTTCGGCCGCTTGGTGAACGCCTGGACCTGCAACTCGCGGATGCCCCACAGGAGGCCGCGCCGGGCCTGCGTGGTGAACGGCAGCTGCCGGTGCAGCCAGCGCTCGGCGCCGCTGATGGCGCGGTCCGCGCGGGGCATCACCCAGGGGGGCGTGCGCTGGAAGAGGGTGAGCCTGCCGACCGCCGGTTGGATCTCGGGCACGATCTGGATGGCGGAGGCGCCGGTGCCGATCATCGCGACGCGCTTGCCGCGCAGGTCGTAGCCGTGGTCCCAGCGGGCGGAGTGGAAGACCTTGCCGGGGAAGGCGGCCAGGCCCGGGATGTCCGGCGTCTTGGGGTCGGAGAGCGGCCCGGTGGCCGAGACGACGACGTCGGCGGTGAGGGTGCCCCCGCTGGTCTCGATCTCCCAGCGCAGCCGCCCGGCGTCCCAGCGCATCAGCTCGACCTCGGTGTCGAGGCGGATGTGCGGGCGCAGCCCGAAGGTGTCGGTGACGCGCTCCAGGTACTCCTGGATGTGCTCCTGCCCGGAGAAGGTGCGCGGCCAGTCGGGGTGGGGCGCGAAGGAGAACGAGTACAGGTGCGAGGGCACGTCGCAGGCGCAGCCCGGGTAGCTGTTGTCCCGCCAGGTGCCGCCCACCGCGCCGGCCCGTTCCAGGACGACGAAGTCGGTGATCCCCTCGCGCCGCAGCCGCACGGCCGCGCCGAGGCCGCCGAACCCGGAACCGATCACCGCCACCCGTACGTGCTCGTGCTCGCGCCCCTGCTCAGGGCCACGCTCGCGCTCGGCCATGCCGCCGCCTCCCGAAGTACACGACTCTGCCAGTAACTACTGGCGCAATGGGGAGAGTAGAACACCGTACGTACTCATGGGTAGGGGTCGGCCGGGGAAAGTTACCGGCGGTACGACATAGGCTTCCCCCGTGGCAGACCAACGGGAAGGCGAAGGCGGCGTCCGCGAGTACCGCATGGCGGAGCTGGCCGAGGCGGCCGGCATCACCGTGCGCACCGTCCGCTTCTACCGCGAGCGCGGCCTGATCCCGCCACCGCGCCGCGAGGGCCGCATCGCCTGGTACGACGAGCACCACCTGGCCCGCCTGCGCACCATCGCCGCCCTCCTGGAGCGCGGCCACACCCTCAACGGCATCGCCGAACTCTCCGACGCCTTCGACAAGGGCCGCGACGTCGGCGAACTCCTCGGCCTCGGCGGCCCCACCGAGGAGCAGCCGGTCCGCCTCACCCCCGAGGAGCTGGCCGACCACTTCGCGGGCGAGGTCACCCCGGAGAACCTCGTGGCCGCGCTGGAGCTCGGCTACCTCGGCACCGACGGCGACGACCTCGTGCACATCAGCCGCCGCCTGCTCGACGCCTCGTCCACCCTCGTGCGCAAGGGGGTTCCCCTCGCGGCGGTCCTGGAGGCGGGCCGGCGGGTGCGCGAACACGCCGACGCGCTCGCGGAGTTGTTCATCACGGTCATCCGCACGCACACCCCGGGCGCCGCGGAGACGGACATCGAACTGCTCCGCCCGGTGGCCAAGAGCGTGGTGGAGGCGGAGCTCTCGATGGCCCTGGACCGCCGCGTCAAACCGACCTGAGGCGGCGGACCCGGCTCAGCGCGGCAGCCACCAGCGGGCCTTGTAGATCCCGCCGCCGACCAGCCGGTGGCCGCCCTCCGGTCGGTGGAGGGAGACCGTCGTGGTCCACCAGGTCTCCCCCAGGCCACTCTCCGGCACGGTGGTCACCACCCGCCCGGTGCGCGGGTCGTCCCCGACGGCCTTCACGGACTTCCGGGAGATCTCCCCGGCCCCCGCGTAGTCCCGCACGAAGACGCCGGTGTCGATCTCGTACTGGAGGACGGCCACGTTGGTCGTCACCCACAGCCGCCCCGGCCACGCCGCCACCGGGAAGAGGTCGTGCCCGCCGGGCGTCCTGCCGGGCGTCCCCACGGGCAGGGCGATGCCGTACGTACGGCGCAGCGCGGGCCGCGCGGCCGTGCCGCCCACCTCGTACGCCACCAGCTCGTCGTCGCCGAGCGCCCACAGCAGCCGGCGCGCACCGTCCCAGTGCAGCCCGTGCGCGCCCTTGAGCGGCTCCTGGGTGTGCCAGGTGGCGCGCGGGCCCTGCGAGGCCGCGTACAGCCGTACGCAGGCGCCCGTGCTGCACGCGACCGCCACATTGCCGTCGGGCAGGATCTCGGCGCTGTGCGGGTTGAGCAGGTCGTCACCGGGCCCGAGCGCCGCGCCCCAGTACCGGCGGCCCGTCGGGTGCTCCACGACGGCCACGAAGCCGAACGACGCCGTCGTCAGGACGTACCGCCGCTTGCGGTGCAGCCGCACCTTCGCCTCGCTCGGGTACACCCAGCTGTCGTCCGGGCCCAGGTCCCGGTAACGCGGGTCGCCCAGCGGCGAGAACTGCCAGCGCACGACGGACGGGTCGGCGGTGGGATCCCACACGCGCCGCCGGGCGTCGAGGACGAGCAGCCGCCTGCTCGCCTGCTCGGTCACCAGCACGTGCGGCGTCCGGCCGCCCGCCCCATGCGCCCCGGCGGCGGGCAGCACCGCCGCGGCCCCGGCACCCGCGGCGCCCAGCACCACGGCACGTCTCGAAGGCAGAACGGCCACGAAGTCCCCCCGTCACAGCGGCAGTTGGTCGCACTCGGGACCGCAATCTGCCATGCCGGCCGGGCCGGCGACAGCGTTCCGCCGGACTTTGTCCCCGTGTCCGGGGCCGGACCACTCGCGTGGCGGCTTCGGGGGGGGGGAGGCAGGGGCAGGGCCGCGAAGGGGGAAGGCGCGCGGACCCGACCGGCTAGAGGTCGTAGACCACCGTGACGGGCGCGTGGTCGCTCCAGCGCTCGCCGTGGGTCGCGGCCCGCTCCACGTACGCCTTCACGGCGCGCTCGGCGAGGCCGGGCGTCGCGACGTGGTAGTCGATGCGCCAACCGGTGTCGTTGTCGAAGGCGCGCCCGCGGTAGGACCACCACGAGTAGGGCCCCTCCACACCAGGGTGCTGGGCCCGCACGACGTCCGCGTACTCCTCGAAGACGTCGCTCATCCAGGCGCGCTCCTCGGGCAGGAAGCCGGAGTTCTTCTTGTTGCCCTTCCAGTTCTTGAGGTCGGCCTCCTGGTGGGCGATGTTCCAGTCGCCGCACACGAGGACGTGCCGCCCCTCGGCGGCGGCCCGCTCCCTGAGCCCCGTCAGGTACACCCGGAACTCCGCCATGAACCGCGTCTTCTCGTCCTGCCGCTCGGTGCCGACCTCACCCGAGGGCAGATACAGGCTGGCGACCGTGACACCCGGCAGATCGGCCTCCACGTACCGCCCGGCGCCGTCGAACTCCGCCGACCCGAAGCCGACCCGCACCCGGTCCGGCTCGCGGCGCGTGTAGAGGGAGACACCGGCGCGCCCCTTGGCGGCCGCGGGCGCGTGCACGACGTGCCACCCCTCGGGCACGCGGACCTCGTCCGGCAGCTGCTGCGGCTCGGCGCGCACCTCCTGCAGGCACAGCACGTCGGCCGTGGTCCCGCCGAGCCACTCCACGAAGCCCTTCTTGGCGGCGGCCCGCAGCCCGTTCACATTCACTGAGGTCACTGTCAGCACAACACTCGCCCACTCTTCCTTGGCCGCTTCCTCCGCGGGCCAGGGAACAGGCTCCCACACGGCGGGCGCCCGGCCCGGAGAAGTGTTCGGCGCCCGGGGGTGACTGTCCGGGCCTCACCTCCGCGCACACCCTGCCGCCGGTGACCAACCCGAACGCACGGGAACTTCGCCCGTACGGCGGCCCTCCCGCACCCCGTGCACCCCCGGGCACACTGGAGCGGAAACCACCCCCGACCCACTCACCGCCCATCCGCCACCGCATAGAAGTACGATGCCTCGAATGACTATCCAGAACGCGGCCCCGGCCGCCTCCGCCGTCCACCTGCGCACGGTCACGTTCGCGCACCCCCACGCGATCGAGCTGAACGACCGCGTCCAGCTCGAATACGCCCAGCGGTACGGCGACGGCGGCGACGTCACCCACCTCGACCCGACGATGTTCGAGCCGCCCCGCGGCCTGTACCTCATCGCCTACGACGACGGGGGCACCCCACTGGCCACCGGCGGCTGGCGCGCGATGGACGCGACCGGCGAGGGCTACGACGTCGGCGACGCCGAGCTGAAGAGGATGTACGTCACACCCCAGGCACGCGGCCTCGGCCTGGCCCGCCGCATCCTGGCGGCCCTGGAGAACGACGCGAGGGCGGCGGGCCGCACCCGCATGGTCCTGGAGACCGGCACGAAGCAGCCGGAGGCGATAGCGCTCTACACCTCCAGCGGCTACACCCCGGCCCCCACCAAGTTCGGCCACTACCGCTTCGACGACTTGAGCCGCTGCTACGTGAAGGCGCTCTAGACCTCGGGGCAACGCAAAGATCCCGTCCAGTTCGATGAACTGGACGGGATCTCATGTGCAGTGGACCTGTGGGGATTTGAACCCCAGACCCCCTCGATGCGAACGAGGTGCGCTACCAGACTGCGCCACAGGCCCTTGCAACGAGTGAAACTCTAGCATCCCGATCGGGGTGCTCGGAAATCCGGTCCTGGCTGGTCAGCCCGGGCGGACGTCACGGCGTCTCACTCGTTGGCGGCACGGGGCCGGTCGCCGTCCTCGTACTGGTCGAACAGCGGCGTACGGCCCCGCTCGCGGGCCCGTCGCGCGGACGCGGCCCGGCGCTTGTCGCTGCGCCCGCCGCCGGTCTCCGCGCCCTCGACGCCGTCGGTCTCGGCGGCGGCTCCGGTGGCCGCGGCCCCGGCGGGCCGCCTCGGCTCGTCGGCGGCCGGCTCGGCCGTGCTGGAGCGTGCCGAGCTCCACGCGTCGGGGGCGCCGAGGTCGACGCCGCTGGAGGCGCGCGGGGCGACCGGCGCGGTCACGTACGTCGGCAGCGGCACCGGGACCGGGTCCCAGCTGTCGCCGCGGCCGGGCCCGCGCTGCCGCTCGCGCTGCTGGTCGACCCACTCCGCGTGGTCGGTCTGCTCGACGAGGGCGCGGCGGTCGGCGGCCAGCGCGGACAGACCGGTCTCCGTCCCCGGGTCCTGTCCTTCCGCCGTCTCGGCCATGACGGGCTCCGCGCTCGCGGCCCCGCGCCGGGGCTGGCGCTCGCGCAGCCGCTGCGCCGCCGCCTCGGCCCGCCGCCGGTCCATCGTGTACGTGAAGCGGCGCCGCTCCTGGCCCCGCAGGTAGACGATGTACGCGCTCAGCAATACCGCCGGCGCCGCGGGCGCCCACAGGAACGCGAGGCCGCCGACCGCGGCGACGATCGCGCCGGCCGTGAAGGCGAGGAAGAGGAGCACCGTCGTACGCCGGCGGCGCGCGAGCACCTTGGAGCGCCGGGCGCGCGCGGCGGCATCCGCGGCGGCGGCGCGCCGGGCGGGCGACGAGCGGGTGCGCGGGGGCTGCCCGGGCTCGGTCTCGGGCTCGGAGTCGGTTTCCGGGCGCGCCTGCTGCCGGGCCGGGGGCTCGGCCCGTGCCGCGGGAGGCTCCGCCCGGTCCGCCTCGGGCTCGGCCCGGCCCTCCGGAGGCGCGGCGAAGGCCCGGACGTCCACCGAGCCGGTGACGAGGTCCGGGTCGCCGCGCGTCTCCCCTTCTTCGGGCGAGCGGGCTTGCAGGTCCTTGGCGTATCGGCGCTCCATGGCCGCCCGTCCGGACAGCAGCCGGATGGCGGTGCTGAAGCGTTCCGTCGGACGGGCTTCGTTCAGCTCGTCCTGCCTACGGAGCCACATCGGCACCAAGTAGGCGGCCCAGGCCCCGACGATGACTGCGTAGATGAGGCCGCTGCTGCTCACGCTCACACGGTAGAGGGGTTTCGTTGAGGCCATCTGCCAATTGCGCCGGTGTGTCGCACGATCTGGCTGATATCTCGAACTTTTTTTGTGATTGATGCGATCAACAGGCAGTCCGGCACACGAAAATTAATGACCCCATCGATCAATTTCGAACACATATTTCATTTGTGTTGTTGACGGCGACCCTGGCGGCTCCCCGGGGGACTCGGCTAGGCCGTGTTCCGAGGGCGCGCCTGGTACCAGCGGTACAGCAGCCCCTCCGGCACCTCCTCGGCGGTAAGCGCGAAGACGAGATGATCGCGCCAGGCCCCGTCGATGTGGAGATAGCGCGGCCGCAGCCCCTCGTCGCGGAAACCGAGTTTCTCCACGACCCGCCGGCTCGGCGTGTTCTCGGGGCGAATGCAGACCTCGATGCGGTGCAGCCCGACCGAGCGGAAGCAGTGGTCCACGGCGAGGGCGACGGCGGTCGGCATGACCCCGCGGCCGGCCACGGACTCGTCGACCCAGTAGCCGACATGGCCCGAGCACATCGAGCCCCAGGTGATGCCCGCGACCGTCAGCTGCCCCACCAGGCGGCCCTGGTACTCGATGACGAACGGCAGCATCCGGCCGGCGCTCGCCTCGGCGCGCAGGTGGCGGACCATCTGGCGGTAGGTGGGGCGGTGCACGAGCGGACCGCCGGCCGTGGGCGGCGGGATGGTCGCCTCCCAGGGGCGCAGCCAGTCGCGGTTGCGCCGGTTGACCTCGCGCCAGGCGCGCTGGTCGCGCATCTTTATCGGACGGAGCGTGATGTCTTTGTCCGTCAGCTCGACGGGCCAGGAAGGGCTGTTCAGCTCGCACCCCCAGCGGGACCGGGATGGTCGCCGCCGCGCAACTGGTCGACGGCGTGCCGAAGCAGCGGCTCCAGGACGGCGAGGCCGTCGCGCACCCCGCCCGTGGAGCCCGGCAGATTCACGATGAGCGTGCGGCCCGCGACCCCGGCGAGGCCCCGGGAGAGCACCGCCGTCGGGACCTTGTCCCTGCCGTACGCGCGGATCGCCTCCGGGATGCCCGGCACCTCGTGGTCGATGACTCGGCGGGTGGCCTCGGGGGTGCGGTCGGTGGGCGAGACGCCGGTGCCGCCGGTGGTGAGGATGACGTCGTGGCCGGCCGCGACTCCCGCGCGCAGCGCCTGCTCGACCGGGTCGCCGTCGGGCACGACCCGGGGGCCCTCGACCGAGAAGCCGAGCGCGGTCAGACCCTCGACGAGGAGCGGGCCGCCCCGGTCGGCGTAGACGCCGGCGGCGGCGCGGTTGGAGGCCGTGACGACCAGTGCCCGGTAGGGCGTCTGTGCCTGTCCGTCGCTCATGCGCCCGCTCCCGCACGGCTCCAGTCCCCGGACTTGCCGCCGGTCTTCTCCTCCACGCGCACGTCCGTGATGACGGCGCCCTTGTCCACGGCCTTGACCATGTCGACCACGGTGAGGGCCGCGACGCTCACCGCGGTGAGGGCCTCCATCTCGACGCCCGTACGGTCCGTCGTCCTCACCGTGGCGAGGATCTCGACGGCGTCGTCCGCCACGGAGAGGTCGAGCTTCACCCCGGAGACGGCCAGCGGGTGGCAGAGCGGGATGAGGTCGGGGGTGCGCTTGGCGCCCATGATGCCCGCGATCCGGGCGGTGGCGAGGGCGTCGCCCTTGGGCACTCCCTCGCCCCGCAAAAGCTCGATCACGCGGGGCGATACCAGGACGCGGCCGCTGGCCCGCGCGGTGCGGGCGGTGACGTCCTTCGCGGAGACGTCGACCATGCGCGCCGCGCCCGCCTCGTCGATGTGGGTCAGTCGCTGCTGCTCGGAGGGTCCGGGGGTGTCCCCCCGGGAAATCGCGGTCATGTGCTGTGGCGCTCCCGGTCATGGCCCCGCGCGGTGCGGCGCGCCGGGCCTGTTGTGCGCGACACGGTACCGCGCACACGGTGTTCTCAGCCGAGCAGGACCACGTCGACGTCCGTGCCCGGCTCCACCGACGTGGTGTCCTCGGGGACGACGATCAGCGCGTCGGCCTGCGCGAGCGCGGCGACCAGATGCGAGCCCGAGCCCCCGACGGGGCGCACGGTGCCCGCCTGCGCGTCGTACCTGCCCCGGAGGAACTGCCGGCGCCCCTCGGGCGAGCGCAGCGCCTTGTCGGCGGTCAGCTTCGCGCGCGTGGCCGTCCGGTGCACTTCGGGCAGGCCCATCAGGGTGCGGATCGCGGGGCGCACGAAGAGCTCGAAGGAGACGTACGAGGACACCGGGTTGCCCGGCAGGGCGAGCAGGGGGGTGTGGTCGGGGCCGATGGTGCCAAAGCCCTGCGGCTTGCCCGGCTGCATGGCCAGCTTGCGGAACTCCACGCCGCCGCCCGCCCCGATGCCGCTCTCCTCGTCGGGGTCGCCCAGGGAGGTCAGGGCCTCCTTCACCACGTCGTACGCGCCCACGCTCACGCCGCCCGTGGTGACCACGAGGTCGGCGCGGATGAGCTGGTCCTCGATGGTGGAGCGCAGCGTCTCGGCGTCGTCGGCGACCGCGCCGACGCGGTAGGCGATGGCTCCCGCGTCGCGTGCGGCGGCGGTGAGGGCGAAGCTGTTGGAGTCGTAGATCTGACCGTCCGCCAGCGACTCGCCGGGCTGGACCAGTTCGCTGCCGGTGGACATGACGACCACGCGGGGGCGCGGGCGCACGTGCACCGTGCCCCGGCCGATCGCGGCGAGCAGGGCGATCTGCGGCGGGCCGAGCACCGTGCCCGCGTCCAGGGCGCGGTCGCCCGCCCGGACGTCGCTGCCCCGCGCGCGGACGTGCGCGCGTGCCTCGGCGGGGCGGTGCACGCGGACCTCGCCGAAAGCGCCCTCGGGGGCCGCGCTGTGGGCGCGCATCCCGGTGACGGGGCCCTCGCCGAGGCCTCCGTCGGTCCACTCCACGGGCACGACGGTCTCGGCGCCGGGGGGCAGGGGCGCGCCGGTCATGATGCGGGCGGCCTGGCCCGCGCCGACGGTGGGCCGCTCGCCGGGGCCCGCGGCCACGTCGCCGACGACGTGCAGGACGGCGGGGAACTCCTCGCTGGCGTCCGCGACATCGGCGACCCGTACCGCGTACCCGTCCATGGAGCTGTTGTCGAAGGGCGGCAGCGAGACGGGCACCGTCACGTCCTCGACGAGGACGCAGCCCTGGGCGTCGAGGAGTTGGAGCTCGATCGGTTCGAGCGGGCGGACGGTCGCGAGGACGTCGTCCAGATGCTCCTGAACCGACCAGAGCGCGTCCTGACCGGTGCTCGGTGTCGTCGTGCTGCTGCTCAAAGTGCTACATCTCCTCGGTGACGTAACGGCGAAGCCAGGCCTGGAACTCCGGACCCAGATCTTCACGTTCGCACGCGAGTCTGACAATGGCACGCAGATAGTCGCCCCGGTCGCCGGTGTCATAGCGGCGGCCCTGGAAGACGACGCCGTGCACCGGGCCGCCCACCTTCTCGTCGGCGGCGAGCTGCTGGAGCGCGTCGGTGAGCTGGATCTCGCCGCCGCGGCCCGGCTCGGTCTTGCGCAGTACGTCGAAGATGT
Organism: Streptomyces sp. NPDC005898; assembly: GCF_040629635.1. Lineage (NCBI taxonomy): Bacteria > Bacillati > Actinomycetota > Actinomycetes > Kitasatosporales > Streptomycetaceae > Streptomyces > Streptomyces sp. NPDC005898. The sequence goes on from NZ_JBEXWC010000012.1 coordinate 86,260, forward strand.
TGGGGTCAAGGACATAGCGGCCGATGATCGCGTAGTTGCTGGGCGCGTCGGCGGTGTCGGGCTTCTCGACCAGGTCGGTGACCTTGACGACGTCGCCGTCCTCGGTGGCCTCGACGGCGGCGCAGCCGTAGAGGTGGATCTGCTCCGGGGCCACCTCCATGAGCGCGATGACGCTGCCGCCGCGCCGCTCCTGGACCTCGACCATGCGGGCGAGCAGGGGGTCGCGCGGGTCGATGAGGTCGTCGCCGAGGAGGACGGCGAACGGCTCGCGGCCGACGTGCGGGGCCGCGCACAGGACGGCGTGACCGAGTCCCCTGGGGTCGCCCTGGCGGACGTAGTGCATCGTCGCGAGGTCGCTGGACTCCTGGACCTTGGCCAGCCGCGCCTCGTCGCCCTTCTTCAGGAGGGCCGACTCCAGTTCGTAGTTGCGGTCGAAGTGGTCCTCCAGGGGGCGCTTGTTGCGGCCCGTGATCATGAGGACGTCGTCGAGTCCCGCGGACACGGCCTCCTCGACCACGTACTGGATCGCCGGCTTGTCGACGACCGGCAGCATCTCCTTGGGCGTCGCCTTGGTGGCGGGCAGGAAGCGCGTGCCCAGGCCGGCCGCCGGGATGACCGCCTTGGTGATCCGGGGGCGGGGGGGGTGAGACTCAGTCATGCGGCCCACCATATCCGGTGGTTATGTGCGGAATCTGTGAGTCCAGATAATTCGATGGCATATGCGTCATCAGGAAGGATTTGTGAGTGTTCCATGAGCGGACCCGAGGCCTGCGGCCAGCCAACCAAGCGGACGTTGCGGCGAGGCCTCCTCACGGTGAGAAGCGGGTTGACGGGGGATGACGTACGAAAGGCGGCGGTGGCGCTCGCACAGCGCGCGCTGGAGCTGACCGAGCTGGCGGGGGCGGACACGGTCGCGGCGTATGTCTCCGTGGGCGGTGAGCCCGGCACGCGCGTGCTGCTCGACGCCCTGCACGCGCGCGGGACGCGGGTCCTGCTGCCCGTGCTGCTCGCGGACAACGACCTGGACTGGGCCGCGTACGACGGCGAGGGCTCCCTCGTGCGCGTGCGGCACCAGGGCAGGATCGAGCTGCTCGAACCCGCCGGGGCCCGCCTCGGCCCGGCGGCCGTCCTGGAGGCGGACGCCGTCCTGCTGCCGGGGCTCGCGGTGGACGGACACGGGACGCGGCTCGGGCGGGGCGGCGGGTCCTACGACCGCGTCCTGGCCCGGCTGGAGCGCGCGGGCGCCGATCCCGCGCTCGTGGTGCTCCTGTACGACTCCGAAGTGCTCGCGCACGTCCCGGCCGAGGCCCACGACCACCCGGTACGCGCCGCCGTGACGCCCTCCGGGGTGCATCGCTTCCGCTGACCCTCCGGGGCGCATCGCTTCCGCTGAGCCCGCGTAGGGCCGCGCGCCACGCGAAAGGGCCCTCCACGCGCGCGTGGAGGGCCCTTTCAGCGGGTGCCGGTCCCGGTCAGGGGCGCAGGACCAGCTTGTCGCTCGTACTCTTCTCGACCGCCTTGTCGGTGTAGGCCCACGGCAGCAGTTCGCCCTTGGCCCACTTGTCGGTCTGGTCGGTGTAGTGCGCGTTGTACGCGTGCCCCGAGGCACCGGTGAGGTTGATCCACTTGGACTTGTCGAGGTCCTTGAGGTTCACCACCATGCGCATCGACGGCACCCAGACCACGCCGTAGCCGCCCGCCGCGTTCCAGCCGGTGGCGTTCACCGCGGCCTCACCGCCGCCGAGGTTCCACGGCCCGCGGTTGAGCACGAACTGCAGCCAGCCGGGGCCTTCGGTGCCGAGCGTCTGGTTCTTCAGCGTGAGGCGGTGCAGACGGCCCCAGCTCCAGCTGTCGACGTCCTTGCCGAGCTTGGCCGTCAGGTCCCAGCGCGCGTCCTCCAGGGCCCTCGCGAACAGGCCGTCGCGGGTCTTGGTCGCCCGGTCGGTGCGGGTCGCCGGCGTCTTCCACCAGTCGTTGGTCCGGTCGTCGATGATCTTGCGGATCACCTCGTAGTAGCGGTCGCCGCCGTCCGGCTGCGCCGAGTCCGCGTCCCGCTCACCGCACTCGCGCACCTTCTTGCCCTCGTCGGCCGGGCCGGTGTTGCCGGCCGGTTCGACGTTCAGGCACTGGCCCTTGACGCGCAGCTCCTTGGGGAGCTTGTTGCCGAAGGCGAGCCTGAGGATGTTGCGCCAGACCGAGTTGAAGTACGCCGCCGCCGCCGAGTCGGCGTCCTGGGTGTAGTCCCAGCCCTCCAGGAGCTTCTGCGCCTCGCGGACGTACTTGTCCTTGACGTCGATCTTCAGCAGCTTGGGCACCAGCAGCTTGGCGATCTCGCTGCTGTTGTCCATCTGCATGAGGCGCATGTCCTCGGTGGAGATCTTGCCGCCGTTCTTGATCTTCGACTGGATGAGGTCGTCGATCCGCTGGCTGCGCGCTCCGTAGCCCCAGTCCGAGGTGAGCTTGTACGGGTACTTCGCCTTGTCGCCGTCGTCGATCACGGCCTGGTTGGCGGTGACGATGTAGCCGCGCTCGGGGTTGTACTCGTAGGGCAGCGCGCCCTGCGGGATGTAGCCGTCCCAGCGGTACGCGGGGTCCCAGCCGGGCGCGGGGAGCGAGCCGTCGCCCTTGCCGCGGGTGGGGATCTTGCCGGGCGCCTGGTAGCCGATGTTGCCCTTGGTGTCGGCGTAGATCAGGTTCTGCGAGGGCACCTCGAAGGAGGCGGCCGCCTTGCGGAACTCCTTGAAGTCCGTCGCCCGGTTGAGCTCGAAGACGGCGTCCATGGAACGGCCGGGGGTCAGCGCGGTCCAGCGCAGCGCCACTCCGTAGCCGTCGCCCCGGTCGGGGGCGGCGCTGTCGACGCCTGCCTTCTTGCCGACCTTGACCAGCTCGTCGTCGCGGTCGGAGATGAGCGGGCCGTTGTTGGTCTCGCGGACCCTGATGGTCTTGTCCTTGCCGCCGGCGACCTTGATGGTCTCGTCGCGCGTGGTGAACGGCACCACCTTGTCGCCGTACTGGTACCCGTCCCCGGTGAACTTCTCCAGGTACAGGTCCGTGACGTCGGCGCCGAGGTTCGTCATGCCCCAGGCGATGTCCTGGTTGTGGCCGATGACCACGCCGGGCATGCCGGAGAAGGTGTAGCCCGAGACGTCGTAGCGGCACTTGTCCGAGACCGAACGGCAGTGCAGGCCCATCTGGTACCAGACGGAGGGCAGCTGCGGCGCCAGATGCGGGTCGTTCGCCAGGAGCGGTTTGCCGGTGATCGTGTGCTCGCCGGCGACGACCCAGGAGTTCGAGCCGATGCCGTTGCCGTTCGGGCCGAGGATCGCGGGGACCCCGTCCAGGGCGTCGGAGAGGCCCGAGAGCTGCGACTGGAGGCCGTCGGGACTCTGGGCGCCACCGGCGAGGCCGGAGCCCGCCGTGCCGCCGCCAGAGCCCGCGGCGCCGCCGGCGCCGGTCCCCGTGCCGGTCCCGCCGGCCCCGGCGCCCGTGCCCGTGCCCGTACCGGTCCCCCCGGTGCCGGACTGCGTGCCCGTGCCCTTGGGGTCGTACTTCTTGCCGAGGCCGTCGTACGCGCCTTCCCGCACGATCGGCTTGTTCCGCTTGTACGGGTACTCCGGGTACAGGTCCTTGATCTGCGAGGGGCCGAGGCGGCTCGTCATCAAGGAGCGGTCGATCTCGTCCTGCATGTTGCCGCGCAGGTCCCAGGCCATGGCCTTGAGCCAGGCCACGGAGTCGACCGGGGTCCACTTCTGCGGCTCGTAGTCGTTGGTGAAGCCGAGCGCCGCGTACTCGACGGAGATGTCCTTGCCGTCCTTGCCGTCGAGGTAGGCGTTGACTCCCTTGGCGTAGGCCTGGAGGTACTTCTTCGTCTCCGGGGAGAGCTTGGAGTCGTACTCCTTCTTCGCCACCCGGTGCCAGCCGAGCGTGCGCAGGAACTCATCGTTCTTGACCTGGCTCTTGCCGAACATCTCGGAGAGCCGCCCGGAGGTCATATGACGGCGGACGTCCATCTCCCAGAAGCGGTCCTGCGCCTGGACGAAGCCCTGTGCCATGAACAGGTCGGCGTCGGACTCGGCGTAGATCTGCGGGATTCCGTTCCCGTCGCGCTTCACCTCGACGTTGCCGGAGAGGCCGTCGAGCTTGATCGTTCCCTTGGTCTGCGGGAAGGAGGAGCGCACGGCGCTGATGCTCCAGTACGCGCCGAAGCCGATGCCTCCGACGATGGCCAGGACCAGGACGATCACGACGAGTCGGGCTCGGCGCCCCTTCTTCTTGCCGGACTTATGACCGGAAGAGGCGGTGGTGTTGGAGGGCATCGCTGTCCTTGCTGTCCTTACGCGAGCGGCAGGGCGGGCTGTGCTGTCGAATGGGCGGCTCTGGGAGCGCTGGAGCAACCATAGGCGCAGGGCGTTGTGACTCCGGACGCGGAGTCAGGAACCGGACCCCAGAAGATCGTATGCGCGTTCGAGAGCATCAAGAAGGCGTTAACAATTAGGTAAGGTAACGAAGTACTTGGCTCGCAAGAAGTGCTTGTGCGCGCACGGAGGAAGGAACGGCCCCTGACTGTCCACCACCTCAACCAGCTCCTGCTCGTCTCCTCGCTCGTCCTGCTCGTCGCGGTGGCGGCGGTCCGCGTCTCGTCCCGCAGCGGGCTCCCCAGCCTGCTCCTCTACCTCGGCATCGGCGTCGTCATGGGCCAGGACGGCATCGGCGACGTCCACTTCGACAACGCCGAGCTGACCCAGGTCATCGGCTATGCCGCCCTGGTCGTGATCCTCGCCGAGGGCGGCCTCGGCACGAAGTGGAAAGAGATCAGGCCCGCCCTGCCCGCCGCGGCCGTGCTGTCGACCCTCGGGGTCGCGGTGAGCGTGGGCGTCACGGCGGCCGGCGCGCACTACCTGGTGGGGCTGGAATGGCGGCCCGCGCTGATCATCGGCGCGGTCGTCTCCTCGACGGACGCGGCGGCGGTCTTCTCGGTGCTGCGGAAGGTGCCGCTCCCCTCGCGCATCACGGGCGTCCTGGAGGCCGAGTCGGGGTTCAACGACGCCCCCGTGGTGATCCTCGTCGTGGCGTTCTCCACGGCGGGCCCGGTGGACGACTGGTACCTGCTGGTCGGCAAGATCGCCCTGGAGCTGGCGATCGGCGCCACGATCGGCATCGCGGTCGGCTGGCTCGGCGCCTACGGCCTGCGGCACGTGGCGCTGCCCGCCTCCGGCCTCTACCCCATCGCCGTCATGGCCATCGCCGTCGCCGCCTACGCCGCCGGCGCCATGGCGCACGGCAGCGGCTTCCTCGCCGTCTACCTCGCCGCGATGGTCCTCGGCAACGCCAGGCTGCCCCACTGGCCCGCCACCCGCGGCTTCGCCGAGGGGCTCGGCTGGCTCGCCCAGATCGGCATGTTCGTCCTGCTCGGCCTGCTGGTCACCCCGCACGAGCTGCTCGACGACACCTGGCAGGCCATCGTCATCGGCCTGGTCCTGACGATGGTCGCGCGCCCCCTGGAGGTCGTGCTGAGCCTCCTGCCGTTCCGCATGCCCTGGCAGGAGAAGGCGCTGCTGTCCTGGGCCGGGCTGCGCGGCGCCGTGCCCATCATCCTGGCCACGATCCCGATGGTGAGCGGCGTCGAGGACAGTCAGCGGATCTTCAACATCGTCTTCGTGCTCGTCGTCGTCTACACCCTCGTCCAGGGGCCCACGCTGCCCTGGCTGGCCAAGCTGCTGCACATCGGCGGCTCCCCGGAGGCCGCCGACCTCGGCATCGAGTCCGCGCCGCTGGAGCGGCTCCAGGGCCATCTGCTGTCGGTGGGCATCCCCGAGGGCTCGCGGATGCACGGCGTCGAGGTGGCCGAGCTGCGCCTGCCCGCCGGATCGGCCGTGACGCTGATCGTGCGGGAAGGTGAATCGTTTGTGCCGCTGCCCACGACCGTGCTGCGGCGCGGCGACGAGCTGCTCGTGGTGGCGACGGACCCGGTGCGGGACGCGGCCGAGCGGCGGCTGCGCGCGGTCGGCCACGGCGGAAAGCTCGCCAGTTGGCTGGGAAACGACGGAGAAAAACACCAATCGTAGGTGGCGGGGGTCTCATCGGCTGCGATCACAGGGGCAGATGAGGCCTTTGCCTGTACGATAAAGGGACCTGTAAAGGTCACCTGATCGAACCAACTCTGCCTGACGCAGGGCTGGCGCGACCGTATGGCGGCCGTGGCGCCCTCGCAGTGGGCCCCGGCATCTACCGCAGTTCCGCGCAAGAGGACAGCTCTCGGCGCCCCCGCACGGGCGCTACCAGGCGGCAGAAAGGCACGGGCCGTGGCATCCACGGTCACCGCATCCCGCCCGGGCTACGGACAGCTCCTGCGCACCCCTCGCGCCTGGACGTTCCTGCTCCCCGGCTTCGCGGCACGACAGCCGTTCGCGATGCTGACGATCTCCATCGTCCTGCTGGTCCAGCACACCACCGGCTCCTACGGTGCCGCGGGCGCCGTCTCGGCCGCCACCGGCGTCTCCATGGCGCTGTTCGCCCCCTTCAGCGGCAAGCTCGCCGACCGGTTCGGGCAGCGCGCCGTGCTGGTGCCCGGCGTCCTCGTCCACAGCGCGTCCGTCATCGCCCTGACGGTGCTCGCGCTCTCCGACGCGCCCTTGTGGGCCCTCTTCGTGGCCGCCGTGCCCGCGGGTGCCTCGACGCCGCAGATCGGCCCCATGGTGCGGGCCCGCTGGGGCGTCAAGCTCCAGGACTCCCCGCTGGCCACCACGGCGGCCGCCTTCGAGTCGGTCACCGACGAGCTGACCTTCGTCCTCGGGCCGCTCCTGGCGACCGCCCTGTGCACCGGTGTGGACCCCTCGGCGGGTCTCCTCACGGAGGCAGGGCTCACGCTGGTCGGCGGTCTGCTGTTCGCCGCGCAGAAGGGCACCCAGCCCAAGCCGTCCTCGCAGGACGAGGGCCACGCGCGCGTGGAGCACGTCTCGGCGCTGCGGGTCCCCGGAGTGCGGGTCCTGATCGTCACGTTCCTCGGGATCGGCGCCGTCTTCGGCGGCATGCAGGTCTCGCTGGCCGCCTTCACCGAGTCCATCGGCGAGCCCGGCCTCAACGGCGTCCTGTACGGCACGTTCGCGGCGGGCAACATGCTCTCCGGGGTCGTCTGCGGCGCCATCGCCTGGAAGGTCTCCCCGCAGCGGCGCCTCCTGGTCGCGTACGCGGCCCTGACGCTGATGGCCTCGGGCCTGTGGGCCGCGCACTCCGCGCTGCTGCTCGCCGGCCTCGGCCTGCTGGTCGGCGTCTGCATCGCGCCGGCGCTGATCACCGGCTACACGCTGGTCGACAAGCTGGTCGCGCCGACCGGCCGCACGGAGGCCTTCACCTGGCTGACCGGCGCCGTCGCGCTCGGCCAGGCGGCGGCCGTCACGGTCGCGGGACAGCTGGAGGACCACTTCTGGGACGGGGCCGGGTTCCTGGTCCCGCTGGGCGGCACCGCACTGGCCCTGGCGGTCCTCGTGACCCTGCGCTCGCGGCTCGTCCCGAAGGACTCGGGCCGCACCGTCGCGCGTGGCGTCGGTCACCGCGTGCCGGTCACGGTGGACTGATCCCCCGGAATACGTCACTATGGATCGTCGTTAGCACTCATCGAGTGAGAGTGCCAGGAGGAAGCAAGTGCCGACGTACCAGTACCAGTGCACCGAGTGCGGCGAGGGCCTCGAGGCGGTGCAGAAGTTCACTGATGACGCCCTGACCGTGTGCCCGAGCTGCGACGGACGCCTCAAGAAGGTGTTCTCCGCGGTCGGCATCGTCTTCAAGGGCTCCGGCTTCTACCGCAACGACAGCCGCGGCTCGTCGTCCAGCAGCACGCCGTCGACGACCCCGTCGAAGTCCACGTCCGACACGAAGTCCTCCACGACTTCCGCCGCGGCCTCCTCGACTTCTTCGTCCTCGTCGTCCTCGTCCTCCGGGTCGTCGTCGTCCGGCTCCTCGTCGGCTTCGAGCTCGGCCGCCTAGGGCTTCCAGGCTTCTTCCGCAAGGCCCCGCCGTCCACCGCGACGACGGGGTCTTCGGCGTGTCCCCGTGAGCCGGGTGACGGGGCTTCGGCGTGCCTCCGCGAGCCGGACGGCGGGGCTTTGGCGTGTTCCCCGCGAGTCGGATGGCGGGGTCTTCGGCGTGTCCCTGCGAGTCGGACGGCGGGGCTTCGGCGTGTCCCCGCGAGTCGGACGGCGGGGCTTCGGCGTGTCCCGCGAGGCGGGTGGCGGGGGCTTCAGCGTGTCCCGCGAGCCGGAGGACCGGGGCTTGAGGTGCCTCCGCGAGCCGGAGGACGGGGGCTTCAGCGTGTCCCGCGAGGCGGATACCGTGCGGCCCATGGTGAACACGGCGAACGTGACCCGGGCCGAGATCGGCGTGATAGGCGGCTCCGGTCTCTACTCCTTCCTCGACCACGTGACCGAGATCCAGGTCGACACCCCCTACGGAGCCCCGAGCGACTCCCTCTTCCTCGGCGAGGCCGGGGGGCGGCGGGTCGCCTTCCTCCCCCGCCACGGCCGGGGCCACCACCTGCCGCCGCACCGCATCAACTACCGCGCCAACCTCTGGGCGCTGCGCTCCGTCGGCGTGCGCCAGGTGCTCGCACCGTGCGCGGTCGGCGGGCTGCGCGCCGAATACGGGCCGGGGACGCTGCTCGTGCCCGATCAGCTCGTGGACCGCACCAAGGCGCGGACGCAGACGTACTTCGACGGGGTGCCGCTGCCGGACGGCACCGTGCCCCGGGTGGTGCACGTGTCGCTCGCCGACCCGTACTGCCCCGTCGGGCGGGCCGCCGCGCTGGAGGCCGCGCGCGGACGCGGCTGGGAGCCGGTGGACGGCGGGACGCTCGTCGTGGTCGAGGGACCGCGCTTCTCGACCCGGGCCGAGTCGCGCTGGCACGCCGCCCAGGGCTGGTCGGTGGTGGGCATGACCGGGCACCCCGAGGCGGCGCTGGCACGGGAACTGGAGCTCTGCTACACGTCGTTGACGCTGGTCACCGACTTGGACGCGGGCGCGGAGACCGGCGAGGGCGTCTCGCACGAGGAGGTGCTCCAGGTGTTCGCCGCGAATGTGGACCGGCTGCGGGGCGTGCTGTTCGACGCCATCGCGGGGCTGCCGGGGGCGGGGGATGGGGAGCGGAACTGTCTGTGTGCCGGGGCGCTGGGCGGGATGGATCCGGGGTTCCGGTTGCCGTGAGGGGGCCGGGCCTGGGACTGGGTCTCAGCTGGGGCTGGGGGTCGGCGGGGGCGCCGTGGGGGCGCGGTGGGCGGAATTGCTCCTTCGGGTGAGGGAGTTGTCCACAACCGGTGGGTAGTCCACGGGCCTCAGCGGGGATCGGCGCAGACCTGCATCGTGGGTGCGGAAGAGTCCAGTCCTCGCACCGCAGGCGGTGGTTGTCGTGACCCAACTCCCTTCCCGCACCCGGCCGGCCGACGGCTGCCCTGTCCCCCACTTCACGCCCGTGCGGGTGCGCCGCGGGCATCCCCGGCTGCGCCGGCTGCTGCGCCACCGGCGGCGGGCCCTGGCCGTGGGACTCGCGATGACCGCGGCGGCCCTCGCGTCCTCGGGGCCGCCGGGCGAGGACCGGCCGCCTGGCCCGGCGGCGTCCGCCGAGCCCTCGCGGGAGCGCGGGCGGGCCATGGAGACGGTGAGCGCGCCGGTGCGCATCGCGGACGCGACCACCGCGGGCCTGTTGCGCCCCGGCGACCGCGTCGACGTGATCGCCGTGGAGGGGACGCCGGGGGGCGGCGCTAAGCCCCGGGTGGTGGCGGCCGCGGCCCGGGTGTCCGAGGTGCCGGAACAGCCGGAAGGGCCCGCCGAGAGCGGGGCGTTGGTGGTGCTCTCGGTGCCGCGCGACACGGCGTCACGGCTCGCCGGGGCAGGGGCGAACGCCCGCTTGGCGGTGACGTTGCGATGATCGGCGTCGTGCGCGGTCGTACGGGCACCCGGTCACGTCGCTCGTTCGTGAGAGCGAATTGGACAGGCCGTCCACGCTCTGGCGTAGGTTGCGGAGTTGTTTGTTCCGCAACCTGCACGTGCGACGAAAGGCCTCGTGGTGAGCGAGAAGAAGGAACCGGGCGTCTGGGAGGGCTTCAAGGCCTTCCTGATGCGCGGCAATGTGGTCGACCTGGCCGTCGCGGTGGTCATCGGCGCCGCGTTCACGAACATCGTGAACTCGCTGGTGAAGGGGGTCATCAACCCACTGGTCGGCGCCTTCGGCACCAAGGACCTCGACCACTACCGCTCGTGCCTGAAGTCTCCCTGCGAGACGAACGCCGCGGGCGAGGTCGTCAACGGCATCCCCATCATGTGGGGTTCCGTGCTGAGCGCGGTCCTCAGCTTCCTGATCACCGCGGCCGTCGTGTACTTCCTGATGGTGCTGCCGATGGCCAAGTACCTCGCGCGGGTCGCGGCCCGGCGGGCCGAGCGGGAGGGCACGAAGGAGGTCATGGAGGTCTCCGAGCTGGAGGTCCTCAAGGAGATCCGCGACGCCCTGGTGGCGCAGCGCGGCTCCGGGCCCTACAAGCAGTAGCCCGGGCTCAGAGGTGGTGGGGCGGCTTCTCGTCGAGGAAGCGTGCCAGGTCGGCGGCGCTGCCACCGCCCGACTCGGCCCGCTCACCCCACCCTCGGTCCGTATCGTCCGAAGACTGCTGCGACAGCGGATCGTCGAAGATCAGCGCGTTCTTCGGCTTCTTCGGCTCCTCCGGATCGCGCGATTCGGGGGCGGGGGCGGTACTCATGCCTCCAGGGTACGTCGGCATGCTTCAAGGGTACGTCGGCCGCGTCCGGCGGTGGCTGTCAGACGGCCTGGAGGCCCTGGGTCGCGAAGATCCCCATCTCCTCGGTCTCGGCGATCCGCGCCGCATGTGGAAGCGGGCGAGCGAGCCCAAAGGCGTGAAGCTCGGCAGGGCTTCGGATCCTGCGGGCCCCCCGGGTCCCGGATCGGCGCGCGGCGTCTGCTGTTGTGGTCCGCATGACGTCATCCCCACACCCCGCCGACTCCCCACACTCCCCCGACCCCTCGCACCGCTCCCACGCCTCCCCCTCCCCCGACCCCGCACGGTCCTCCGACCCCGTACGGCCTTCCGAGCCCTCGCACGCCTCCGACTCCTCCGCCCCGGCCAGGCCCCTGCGGCCGCTCCTCGCGCGAGGGCGGGAGGAGCGGCACCGGGCCGCGACACCGCTGGAGCTCTTCTTCGACCTCTGTTTCGTCGTGGCGGTCGCCCAGGCCGGTGTGGAGCTGGTGCACGCCGTCGCCGAGGGGCATGCGGGCGAGGGCGTCCTCAACTACGCGATGGTCTTCTTCGCGCTGTTCTGGGCCTGGGTCAACTTCTCCTGGTTCTCCTCGGCGTACGACAACGACGACGCGCTGTTCCGTGTGGTCACACTGATCCAGATCGCCGGCGTCCTGGTTTTCGCGGCCGGGGTCTCCAAGGCCTGCCAGGAGCACGACTTCCTGCTGATCTGGCTCGGCTACCTGATCATGCGGATCGCCCTGTCCTCCCAGTGGCTGCGCGCGGCGAGGGCGGCGACGGGCGCGGAGCGCACGACCGCCCTGCGGTACGCGATCGGCGTGGTGCTCTGCCAGATCGGCTGGTCGGGGCTGCTGTTCCTGCCCGAGGACGGCCGGCTGTGGCTGTTCCTCGTGATGGCGGTCGCCGAGATGTGCGTGCCGGTGATCGCGGAGCGGACGTACACCACGGCCTGGCACCCGCACCACATCTCGGAGCGGTACGGCCTCTTCACGATCATCGTGCTGGGCGAGACGATCGCGGCGGCGACGGTCGCGGTGAAGTCGGGCATCGAGGAGAACGACGCCCTGGACGAACTCCTGCCGATCGCCGCGGGCGGTCTGCTCATCGTCTTCGCCGCGTGGTGGATCTACTTCGTCGTGCCGGCCCATGGGCTGCTGCGCGACAACCGCCAGGCGTTCCTGTGGGGATACGGCCACTACGTGATCCTCGGATCGGCCGCGGCGATCGGCGCCGGGATCGAGGTGGCGGTCGAACAGGCCGTGGGCGAGGCGCATCTGTCGACGACGGCCGCGTCCGCCGCGGTCACGGTGCCGACGGCGCTGTACCTGATCACCGTATGGGCGCTGCACGCGCGGTACTTCAAGGTGGGGCTCGCCCAGCAGATGGTGTTGCCGGTGAGCGCGTTGGCGACGCTGGCGAGTACGTTCGCCGGGCGCTGGGCGGTGCTCGTCGCGGGGCTCGTGGCGACGGCGACGGTCGCGACGGGGGTGACGCTCACCTCCCGGACGAGCCGCCGGGCGTGATACGCATCGGCGTATGACCCCTGACTCCGCCCCTGACTCCCTGAGCACGGTGACCGCGAGCGCGGTGACTGCGAGCGCGGTGACCGCCGGCGCGGGTGGCTCCCTGACCGACGTCGCGGGGCTGCGCGTCGGGCACGCCACCCTGACCGGTGACGGGCGGCTGACCGGCACCACCGTGGTGCTGGCGCCCGAGGGGGGCGCCGTCGCCGCCGTGGACGTGCGCGGCGGCGGGCCCGGCACCCGCGAGACGGACGCCCTCGACCCGCGCAACCTCGTGCGGGGCGTGGAGGCCGTCGTCCTCACCGGCGGCAGCGCGTACGGCCTGGACTCGGCGGCCGGGGTGATGGCGTGGCTGGAGGAGCACGGGCGCGGGGTGCGCGTCGGCGCCGATCCCGCCCACGTCGTGCCCGTCGTGCCGGCCGCCTGCGTGTTCGACCTGGGCCGGGGCGGCGACTTCCGGGCCCGGCCGGACGCGGCGACCGGCCGGGCGGCGGTGGAGGCGGCGGCGCGCACCGAGCCGTTCACCCCCGTCGTGGAGGGCAACGTCGGCGCGGGGACCGGGGCCGTGGTCGGCAGGTTCAAGGGCGGTGTCGGCAGCGCGAGCGTCCGCCTCGGCTCGGGCGTCACCGTCGCGGCGCTGGCCGTGGCGAACGCGGCGGGGTCGGGGGTCGACCCGGGGACGGGCGCGCTGTACGGGCGGTACTTCGAGGGGCGGCGGGTCGAGTACCCCGCGCCGGAGGTCCACGAGGAGGCGCTGCGGCATCTGGCCGAGGCCGCCGCCGAGCACGGGCCGCCGCCCCTCAACACCACCCTCGCCGTCGTCGCCACCGACGCGGACCTGACCAAGGCTCAGGCGCAGAAGCTCGCGGGCACCTCCCACGACGGGATGGCGCGCGCCGTGCGCCCCGTCCACCTGCTCAACGACGGCGACACGGTCTTCGCGCTCGCCACGGGGGAGCGCCCGCTGGACGCCGGGAACCCGCTCGCGCTCAACGAGATCCTCGCCGCGGGCGCCGACCTCGTGACGGCGTCGATCGTGCGGGCGTTGCTGGCGGCGGAGTCGGTGCGGACGCCGGGCGGCGCGTTCCCGGCGTACCTCGACCTCTATCCGGGGCCTCGCTTCCCGGCCGCCGGGCGGGGCAAAGGGGCAGCCATGGGGTAAATGCCCGCCCAGGTGGCCGAATTGGGCGCCATAAATGTGCCCGCGCTCACACGCGGCGGAGGGAACTACTCCGCACGCCGGGCCGCTCTTTACTCGTACTGGATCAGAACCCGTACTTGGAGCAGCTCGTGACAAGGTCAGTCATAGTCAACCCCCGGCGCCGTGCCCTGCTGGCCGCCACCGCGCTCGCCGCCGTGGGCGCGCTGACCCTCACCGCCTGTGGCGGGGACGCGGGTGCCAAGGACGACAAGAAGGGCGCGAACGAGTCGGCCAAGGGTGCCGACATCACCATCTCGTCCAAGGACGGCGCCACCGACGCCTCGATCAACGCCACCAGCGTCAAGGTCAAGGGCGGCAAGCTGACGAGCGTGAAGATGACGTCGGTGACGTCCGGCGCCGCGGTGGAGGGGACCCTCTCCGGCGACGGCACCTCCTGGAAGCCCAAGGGCCAGCTGGAGCGCGGCACCAAGTACAAGGTGACCGCCAACGCCAAGGACCCCAAGGGCAACGCGGCGACGGAGAACGCGACGTTCACCACCGTCTCCACTGCCAACAGCTTCATCGGCAGCTACACCCCGGACGGCGGGGCCACCGTCGGCGTCGGCATGCCGGTCTCCTTCAACTTCGACAAGGCGATCACGCAGAAGAAGGACGTCCAGTCGCACATCACGGTGACGTCCAGCAGCGGCCAGAAGGTCGTCGGCCACTGGTTCGGCGACCAGCGCCTGGACTTCCGGCCCGAGGAGTACTGGAAGGCCGGCTCCAAGGTCACCATGAAGATCGACCTGGACGGCGTGAAGGGCGGCAACGGCATCACTGGCGTGCAGCACAAGACGGTCACCTTCACCGTCGGCCGCGCGCAGGTCTCCACCGTCGACGTGCAGGCCAAGAAGATGACGGTCGAGCGGGACGGCAAGGTCATCAAGACCGTCCCGATCTCCGCGGGCAGCCCCTCGAACCCGACGTACAACGGCAAGATGGTGATCTCCGAGAAGTTCACCCAGACCCGTATGAACGGCGACACGGTGGGCTTCGGCGGTGAGTACGACATCAAGGACGTGCCGCACGCCATGCGCCTGTCCACGTCGGGCACCTTCATCCACGGCAACTACTGGGGCTCGCCCTCGGTCTTCGGCAGCGCCAACACCAGCCACGGCTGCGTCGGCCTCCAGGACGCGCGCGGCGCGGGCGACCCGAACACCATGGGCGCCTGGTTCTTCAACAACTCCCTGATCGGTGACGTCGTGACCGTCAAGGGCTCGCCCGACAAGACGATCGCCCCGGACAACGGCCTCAACGGCTGGAACATGTCGTGGAGCGAGTGGACGGCGGGCAGCGCGAGCTGACGCCGCCGGCCCGGACCAACCGCGCGAGCCACGTGGGAACTTGCCACGTGGCTCGCGCGTTTTCCCGTTCCCGGGCATGATGTCCGACCCAGGGGCTACGGTATGCACTCACCAGGTGACATGCAGCAACGCCGGGAGAAGCCTTGAGCGTTCCGTACGACACGGCGTACGAGCCACCCGAGTCGCCCGACCCACACTCCCCGGAGGAGCATCTCGAGCGACTCCTCGGCCGTGCCCTCAACTCCTTCGACCTGCCGGACGAGGTGCTGGCCCGCCTCGACTCGGCCCTCGCCCACGACAGTGCCCTGCACTCCGCGCACCACAGCGCCGGCCTGCACCGCGAGACGTACAGACACACCTGGCTCCTCGCCGACGCGTCCGTGCTCACCCTCTGGGAACTGGTGCACAACACCTCGCCGGGCAGCGCCCCGACGTACGAGCTGTACGCCGACGAGGAGGAGGCGGGCGTCGCCACCTCGCGGCTGCCGCTGCCGCCCGATCCGCCCGACCGCGGCCGGCCTCTGCCGCTCCAGATGCCCGCCGACCCCGCGCCGCGCCACACGTACGTGCCGGACGACTCCGCGGACCACGCGCGCAGACTGCTGCGCCGCGCGGAGAACGCGGACCGCCCCGGCGAGGACGTCGCGCGGCTGCTGCGCTCGGCGTTCGCGCACCAGATAACGCAGGCGTTCGGCCGCCCCGCCCCCACGGGCGGGGCGCGTCCCGGCTTCGCGCTCTACGAGCACGCGTTCCTGCTCTTCGACGGCGGCGAGGTGAGCCTGTGGGAGGTCGAGCACACCCTGACCCCCGACGGCCGCCACATGTGCGAGGTGTACGCGACCCAGGAGGCGGCCCGCGCCGCGATGGAGCGCAGAGCCGGGAACACGGCGGCGGGTTAAGGACGCCGCTCGCCGAACTGGCGTACGAGACCGGCGAAGGCGGCCCGTTCGGCCGAGGTGAGTTCCACGCTCTCCCAGTGCGGTGGGCCCTGCTGGCCGGGCAGGACGCCCAGGCCGTGGGCCTGGCGCCCCGCCCCTGCCTGGGGGTGCTCCCTGCGCATCACCCGCACCAGGCCGACGGCCCAGACCGCGGTCGCCACGGCGAGCACGGCCACGCCCAGCTGCTGAACGATCGAGACATCCCGGAACATGCGGCCCAGTAGACAACAAGGGAGGGGACTTCCGACAGGGGGCTTATGGGGCTTAGGTCCCGAAGTGACGCACGTCGCACCACCCCCCTGGGTCAGACGGCCGTCGGCACCCGCTCCGTGGCGTCCGTCCCGGCCGCCGTCCGCGCCTCGGTCGTGGCGTCCACGGGCGTCGCCTTGCGGGCGCTCTTCAACAGGACGACCACGAGCGTGGACACGCCGACGCCGGCGGCGATCGCGACGAGGTAGAGCAGCGGCTCCCCGATCAGCGGGACCACGAAGACACCGCCGTGCGGGGCGCGCAGTGTGCAGCCGAACGCCATCGACAGGGCGCCGGTGACCGCGCCGCCCGCCATCGAGGCGGGGATGACCCGCAGCGGGTCGGCGGCCGCGAACGGAATCGCGCCCTCGGTGATGAAGGAGGCGCCGAGGAACCAGGCCGCCTTGCCGTTCTCCCGCTCGGTCGCGGTGAACAGGCGCCCGCGCACGGTCGTGGCGAGGGCCATGGCCAGCGGCGGGACCATGCCGGCCGCCATCGTCGCGGCCATGACCTTGAGGCCGCCGTCGGTCGGGTGGGTGAGGCCGCCGATCGCGAAGGCGTAGGCGACCTTGTTCAGCGGGCCGCCGAGGTCGAAGCACATCATCAGGCCGAGGATGACGCCGAGGATGACCGCGTTGGCGCCGGACAGGCCCTCCAGCCAGTCGGTCAGCGCGCTCTGGAGCGAGGCGATGGGCTTGCCGACGACGAGGAACATCAGGAAGCCGACCACCGCCGAGGAGATCAGCGGGATCACCACCACCGGCATGATGCCGCGCAGCACGGCCGGGACGCGGGCCCGCTGGACGCCGAGGACGACGGCACCCGCGATCAGGCCGGCGGCGAGCCCGCCGAGGAAGCCCGCTTTGATGGTGACGGCGACCGATCCGCCGACGAAGCCGGGGACGAGGCCGGGCCTGTCCGCCATCCCGTACGCGATGTAGCCCGCGAGGACCGGGACCAGGAAGGCGAAGGCGAGTCCGCCGATCTGGAACAGCAGCGCGGCCCAGCTGGTGTGCTCCGTCCAGATGAAGTGCTCGGCGACCGACGGCGCCTTGTCGATCTTCCAGCCGCCGATGGCGAAGCCAAGGGCGATGAGCAGGCCGCCGGCCGCGACGAAGGGGACCATGTAACTGACGCCGGACATCAGCCACTTGCGGAGCTTGGTGGCGTAACCGTCGTCGCTGTCGCCCGCGCTCTCGACCGGGGACGGCTTGCCCGGCGCCGGCGTCGTCTCGCCGCGGGCCGCCTTGCGGCGGACTTCCGCGAGGAGTTCCGCCGGGCGGTTGACGGCGGCCTTGACGCCCACGTCGACGGTGGGCTTGCCCGCGAAGCGCGTCTTGTCCCGCACGGGGACGTCGTGGGCGAACAGGACGCCGTCCGCCGCGGCGACGACCGCCGGGTCGAGGCGGGTGAAGCCGGCCGAGCCCTGCGTCTCCACGCTGATCTCGACGCCCGCCTCGCGGGCCGCGCTCTCCAGCGCCTGGGCCGCCATGTACGTGTGGGCGATGCCCGTGGGACAGGACGTCACCGCCACGACGCGGAACGGCTCCGCCGGGGTCCCGTCGTCCCGCGTCCGCGACTCGGCAGGCTCCTGGTCCGCGGAGGGCACGGAGGGTTCGGAAGGCGCGGAGGGCACGGAGGGTTCGGAAGGTGCGGAGGGCGCGGAGGGCACGGAGGGTTCGGAAGGTGCGGAGGGTTCGGAAGGTGCGGAGGGCTCCCCGTCGGCCGGCCGGGTGCCCCGGATCAGGTCCGTGGCCGTCCCGGCGTCCGTCGCGGCCCGCAGCGCGGCCGTGAACTCGGCGTCCATCAGCTGCCGGGCCAGCGACGACAGGATCGTCAGATGGGCGTCGTCCGCGCCCGCCGGGGCGGCGATGAGGAAGATCAGGTCCGCCGGTCCGTCCGGCGCCCCGAAGTCGATGCCCCGGGCCGAGCGGCCGAACGCCAGGGTGGGCTCGGTGACATGCGCGCTGCGGCAGTGCGGGATGCCGATGCCGCCGTCCAGGCCGGTCGGCATCTGCGCCTCGCGGGCCGCGACGTCGGCGAGGAAGCCGTCCAGGTCCCTCACGCGCCCGAGGGCCGCCATGCGCTCGGCCAGGGAGCGCGCCGCGGCCTCCTTGGTTTCCGCGGACCGGTCGAGATCGAGGTCGACCAGGTCCGCAGTGATCATCTCGGTCATCGCGGGCTCCTTCGCACGCGTATCGCCCGGCGGGCGGGGGCTTTCGGGGGGACGGGGGCGGGGCGGTTCACGCGGCGGGCTCCGTCAGGACGCGGTCCAGCGGGACCTCGGCCGTCAAGGTGACCGCGTCCGGCCGCAGGTCGCCGGGCGCCGGCATCACACTGCCCGGCAGCTGGACCGCGGCGGCGCCGTGCGCCACGGCGGAGGCGAGGGCCTTTGGCCCGTGGCCGCCCGCGATCAGGAAGCCTGCCAGGGAGGAGTCACCGGCGCCGACGTTGCTGCGTACAGCCGCGACCGGGGCGCTCGCGAAGTGCGCGCCCGCGTCGTCGACCAGCAGCTGGCCGTCCGCGCCGAGGCTGGCGAGAACGGCGCGCGCGCCCAGCGCCCGCAGTTCCTCGGCCGCCTTGAGGGCGTCGCCGACGGTGGCGAGGGGGCGGCCGACGGCGGCGGCCAGTTCCTCGGCGTTGGGCTTGACGACGTCCGGGCGCCCGGCGAGCGCCGCGAGCAGGGCGGGGCCCGAGGTGTCCAGGGCGATCCGGGCGCCCGCGGCGTGGGCGCGGGCCACCAGCTCGGCGTACCAGGAGGGGGCGAGGCCGCGCGGGAGGCTGCCGCAGCAGGCGATCCAGTCGGCGCCGGCGGACTTCTCGCCGACGGCGGCGAGCAGGGCCGTCGCCTCGGCCCCGGACAGTTCGGGGCCGGGTGCGTTGATCTTCGTGAGGGTGCCGTCCGGTTCGGCGACGGCGATGTTGGAACGCGTCTGCCCGGCCACCGGCACCGGGGCGGCCTCGATGCCCTGTTCGTCGAGGAGGGCCGCGACCAGCGCGCCGGGGGCGCCGCCGAGGGGCAGTACGGCGATGGTGCGTACGCCCGCCGCCGCCACGGCCCGCGAGACGTTGACGCCCTTGCCGCCCGGGTCCATGCGGTCGCCGGTGGCGCGGACGACCTCACCGCGGTCGAGGGCGGGGACCTCGTAGGTGCGGTCCAGGGAGGGGTTCGGGGTGACGGTGAGGATCATGCGCGTACTACTTCCGTGCCCGCGCGCTCGATGGCGGCGGCGTCTTCGGGGGCGAGGCCGGTGTCCGTGATCAGCAGGTCGACGTCGGTGAGGTCACCGAAGCGGGCGAAGTGCTCCTGGCCGTGCTTGGCGGAGTCCGCGAGCAGGACGACCCGGCGGGCGGCGGCGACGGCGGCACGCTTCACGGCGGCCTCGGCGAGGTCGGGGGTGGTGAGGCCGGCCTCGGCGGAGAAGCCGTTGGCGGCGAGGAAGAGCACGTCGGCGCGGATCTCCCCGTACGCGCGCAGGGCCCACGCGTCGACGGCCGCCCGCGTGCGCCGCCGGACCCGGCCGCCGATGAGGTGCAGCTGGATGCCGGGGTGGTCGGCGAGGCGGGCGGCGGTCGGCAGGCTGTGCGTGACGACGGTGAGCGTCGACTCCAGCGGGAGGGCCGCGGCGAGCCGGGCGACGGTCGAGCCGGCGTCCAGGACGGCGCTGCCCTCGGCCGGCAGCTCGGCGAGGGCGGCGCGGGCGATGCGGTCCTTCTCGTCGGCGGCGGTGCTCTCGCGCTCGGCGAGGTCCGGTTCGAAGTCGAGGCGCCCGGCCGGGATGGCCCCGCCGTGCACGCGGCGCACGAGTCCGGCGCGGTCCAGCGCCTTCAGGTCGCGGCGGATGGTCTCCGCGGTGACCGCGAACTCCTCGGCCAGCGACAGGACGTCCACCCGCCCGCCGTCGCGTGCGAGCCGCAGGATCTCCTGCTGCCGCTCCGGTGCGTACATGTCCGTTTGCCTCCGCCGCATGCCCGAGCTTGTGGTTTCCCCGGCAGAGTACGGTCGGGCGAGCGGAAAGTAAACACGTTCGGGCAGGAAGTGGGCACAAGCGGGCTCAGGGCAGAGGCCGAGAAACGCGTGGACCCCCGCGCCCTGAGGGGCACGGGGGTCGCACGGCACTGGGCGCGGCATCGCTCGGCGCGGGGTCTGCCCCGGGAGAGGGCCGCGCCCCGGGGTCAGTGGCTCAGCGCGGCCTCGCGCTCGGGCGCCTCGGGCTCCGGCGCGACGGGGGCGCCGCCCTCCACCTGCTGCTTCGGCTTCGCCGGGAGCGCGAACATGAGCAGGAAGATGACCACGAGCACGCCCGCCGCCCACCCCAGCGCGTTCTCGAAGCCGGCCTCGAACTCCGCGGGGAGCCGGTACGGCGCGACCTCCTCGTCGATCACGCCGAAGAAGACGACCGACACCAGGCCGAGGCCGAGCGCGGTGCCCATCTGCTGCACGGTGTTGATGAGCCCGGAGGCCGAACCCGCGTGCTCGCGCGGCACGTCGGACAGGACCGCGTCCGTCAGCGGCGCCACGATGAGACCCATGCCGACGCCCATCACGACCAGGGGCAGCGCCATCTGCCAGGGCGCGATGCCGGTGCCGTACCGGTCCACCTCCCAGATGTAGACCAGCAGGCCCGCGGCCATCGTCAGGGCGCCCGCCTGGAGCACCTTGCGGCCGAAGCGGGGCACCAGCTTCTGCACCGACATGCCCGCCGCCGCCGAGACGGCGATCGAGAACGGCACGCCCGTCAGACCCGAGCGCAGCGGGGTCCAGCCGAGGCCGAGCTGCATGTACAGGGTCCAGACGAGGAAGAAGATGCCCATCACGACGCCGAAGACGGTCTGCACGGCGATGCCCGCGGCGAAGCTCTTCACCTTGAACAGCGACAGCTCCACGAGCGGCGAGCCGTCCTTCGCGGCCTTGTGCCTCTCGTACGCGACCAGCGCGCCGAAGACGACGAGGGAGCCGGCCATCATGACGTACCCCCACGTCGGCCAGCCCAGCTCGCGGCCGCGGGTGAGGGGGTAGATCAGCATCAGCATGCCGAGGGTGACCAGGACGACGCCGACGAGGTCGAGCTTGAGGGCCCTCGGGGCCTTGGACTCCGTGATGAACTTCCGGCCGAGGAGGACGCCCGCGATGCCGACCGGCAGGTTGATCAGGAAGATCGGCCGCCACTCCAGGCCGAAGAGGTTCCACTCCGTGAGCAGCGCGCCGAGCAGCGGTCCGGAGACCGCGCCCAGGCCGACGATCATGCCGAAGAGCCCGAAGACCTTGCCGCGCTCGTGCGCGGGGAACGTCGCGTGCACGATGGACAGCACCTGCGGCACCATCAGCGAGGCCATGGCGCCCTGGAGGATGCGGGAGGCGACCAGCATCTCCGGGTTGGCGGCCAGACCGCACAGCGCGGAGGCCACGGTGAAGCCGGTGATGCCTATCAGGAAGAGCCGCTTGCGGCCGTGGATGTCGCCGAGCCGTCCGCCCGTGATGAGTCCGGCGGCGAACGCGAGCGCGTAACCGGCGGTGATCCACTGGATCTGGCTGTAGGTGGCGCCCTGGTCCCGCTGGATCGACGGGATCGCGATGTTGACGATGGTGACGTCCACGAGGTCCATGAAGGCGGCGGTCATCACGATGGCCAGGGCGAGCCACCGGCGCCGGTCCGCCGCCGGCGGGGCTTCGGGCAGGGTGCTGGGGGAAGAACTCATGCCGGAAGGCTAGAAGGCATGTAGGTCATAACAGTTCCTATATCCACGGCATGCTGGATGCCATGACGACGACCGAGGGTCCGACGAGGACCGCGCCGCTGCTCCGGGCGGCCGGCGCGTGACCGGGGCGACGGGCGCCCAGACGCCCATCCGGCTGCTGCAACTGCTCTCGCTGCTCCAGGCGCCCCGCGAGTGGCCCGGCAGCGAGCTGTCCGAGCGGCTCGGGGTGAGCCGGCGCACGGTGCGGCGCGACGTGGACCGGCTGCGGGACCTCGGCTATCCGGTGCAGGCGACCCAGGGCGCCCTCGGCGGGTACCGCCTGGTCGCGGGCAAGGCCATGCCGCCGCTGGTCCTCGACGACGAGGAGGCGGTGGCCATCGCGGTGGGGCTGCGGGCCGGGGCGGGGCACGCGGTGGAGGGCGTGGAGGAGGCGTCCGTGCGGGCGCTCGCCAAGCTGGAGCAGGTCCTGCCGGCGCGGCTGCGCCACCGGGTGTCGGCGCTGCAGATCGCGACGATGCCGCTGACCGGCGGGGACGGGGCGAGCATCGCGCCGGAGACGCTGACGGTGATGGCGTCGGCCACGGCCGGCCACGAGCGCCTGCGGTTCGCCTACCGCACGGGGGACGGCACCGAGTCGCGGCGCCTGACGGAGCCCTACCGCCTGGTCTCGACCGGGCGGCGCTGGTATCTCGTGGCGTACGACATCGACCGCGAGGACTGGCGCACCTTCCGCGTCGACCGGATCGCGGAGCCCTTCCCCACGGGGGCGCGGTTCGTGCCCAGGGAGCTGCCGAAGGGGGGCGCCGCGGAGTTCATCCGCCAGTCGGTGTGGCGGGGGCAGGAGGCGTACGAGATCGACGTGACGTTCGCCGCGCCCGCGGAGTTCGTGACGGCCAGGCTGCCGTCGACGCTCGGCGCGGTCGAGCCGCTGGACGCGGGCCGCTGCCGGCTGCGCGGCAGGGCGACGGACTCCGTCGAGTGGCTCGCGGTCCGCCTGGCGGTGACCGACTGCGACTTCACGGCCCACGGGCCGCCGGAACTGATCGACTGCCTGCGGGAGATGGGCGGCCGCCTGACCCGGGCGGCCGCCGGGCACCCCGACGAGGGCCCGGTCCGCCCCGCCTAACCGCGCGCGGCCTCGGCCGCAGGGGGGATGAGGGGCCCCGCGAAGGCCCTAGGCGACCGCGTCGAAGCCCGTGTCCCGCGCCAGCTTCTTCAGCTCCAGCAGGGCGTGCTTCTCGATCTGGCGGATCCGCTCGCGGGTGAGCCCGTGCTCCTTGCCGACCTCCGTCAGCGTCCGCTCGCGGCCGTCGTCGATGCCGTACCGCATCTTGATGATGGAGGCCGTGCGCTGGTCCAGGCGGCCGATCAGGTCGTCCAGCTCCTCGCTGCGCAGCAGCGACAGGACGGACTGCTCGGGCGAGACGGCGGAGGTGTCCTCCAGGAGGTCGCCGAACTGGGTGTCGCCCTGGTCGTCCACGCCCATGTTCAGCGAGACCGGGTCGCGGGCCCAGTCCAGGACGTCGATGACGCGCTCGGGCGTCGAGGACAGCTCGGCGGCGATCTCCGCGGGCTCCGGCTCGCGGCCGTGCTCGCGGTTGAACTCGCGCTGCACGCGGCGGATGCGGCCCAGCTCCTCCACCAGGTGGACGGGGAGGCGGATGGTGCGCGACTGGTCGGCTATCGAGCGCGTGATGGCCTGGCGGATCCACCACGTGGCGTACGTGGAGAACTTGAAACCCTTGGCGTAGTCGAACTTCTCGACGGCGCGCACCAGGCCCGCGTTCCCCTCCTGGATCAGGTCGAGGAGGGGCAGGCCGCTGCGCGGATAGCGGCGGGCGACCGCGACGACCAGGCGCAGGTTCGACCGGATGAAGACGTCCTTGGCCCGCTCGCCGTCGGCGACGAGGGCTGCCAGCTCCTCGCGGTCCGCGGTGACCTTGCTGTCCTCGACCTCGCCGTCCAGGATCTTGCGGGCGTACACACCCGCTTCGATGATCTGGGACAGCTCCACTTCCTTGGCGGCGTCGAGCAGCGGCGTACGCGCGATCTCGTCGAGGTACATGCCGACCAGGTCGCGGTCGGCGATCTCCCCGCCTACGGCGCGAACACTGCGTGCCGCATCGGTCTCGCCGGAGGCGGACTTACGACGGGCGACGGCACGGGTTGCCATGCGTGCTCCCTTGCGTGTGGTGTCCTGGTCGGCCCTCTTGCCGGGGCCTGCTGTGTGTCGGCCCCAGTGGGGCCTGTGTGGCGGATGGCACACCTTCGAGTGCCCTGCATCCGATGGAAACAACGACTGGAATCCGGACAGAATTCCCATGCGGCGCTTCTTTTTTCCTGACGGTGCAGTACCCTGTCGCGCCACACGGGGAGGGCAGTCGATGACAGAACGTGCGCGGGTGCAGGTCAGGCCGGGGGTCGAGAGCGATCTCGAAGCCCTCACCGACCTCTACAACCACTACGTACGTGAGACGGCCATCACCTTCGACACCGTCGCCTTCCTGCCGGAACAGCGCCGCCCTTGGCTGCTCTCCCACCCCAAAGACGGCCCTCACCGTCTTCTGGTTGCCCAGGAAACGCGTTCCGACGCACGCCCCGGCCGACTGCTCGGCTACGCGACCAGCGGCCCGCTGCGCCCGAAGCCCGCCTACGCCACCTCCGTGGAGGTCAGCGTGTACTGCGCCCCGCACGCCGCGGGCCACGGCATCGGTACCCTCCTGTACACGGCGCTCTTCGCGGCCCTGGAGGGCGAGGACCTGCACCGCGCCTACGCCGGGATCGCCCTGCCGAACCCGGCCTCGGTCCGCCTGCACGAGCGCTTCGGCTTCCGGCACGTGGGCACGTACGAGGAAGTGGGCAGGAAGTTCGGGCGGTACTGGGACGTCGCCTGGTACGAGCGGCCCCTCGGCCCTCCCGGCCCCCGGACCTAGGGCCGGGACGGGGCCCGCCCTAGGTCTCCGGGCCGTTACGGGCCGCCCGGCCGGGGGCCTACCGTCCCGGCATGAGCGACACTGCCGGCACGACCGACCCCACGGGCATCCTCGACGAGGCCTTCGAGCGGCTGCACGGCTTCGGGCCCGAGCGGCTGGGGCGGCTCACCAACCACGCCCCGATGGCCGTCGAGGCGCTCGCCGCGCGCGGGCAGGCGGGGGCGGTCCACCGCTGGCTCGATCGCTACGCCCCGAAGCTGGAGGACCTGCCCGCCCCCGTCGCGCCGATCACCGTCGCGGAACGGCACACCGCCCTCGGCGATCCGCGCCGGGCGGCCGACTGGATCGGCCACTTCGGCCGGGAGATCGCCGCGCGGCCCTGGCGTGAGGTGCTCGCCGAGTGGTGGCCCGTGCTGCTGCCGGGGATGTGCGGGGGCTCGACGCACCCCGTGATCCGGGTGGGCCACGCTGTGCGGGCCCTGGCGGGGGGCGAGACCACGCCCCGCCTGGCCGAACTGGCGCACGGCCTCGGCTACTGGGCCGCCCGGCACCGCCCGGTCACCGGCCTGGCCCCACTGCCGGGCGCCGTGAGCGCCGCCGAGGCCCTGGACGCGGTGCCCCCCATCACGGACCGGGCGGCGGGCGGCTTCCCCGACCGGCTCGCCCGGGTGCGCGGGCTGCCGGTGTGGGCCGCCTCCGTGACGGACCCCGACCAGGCGCGGCGGGCGCTGGCCGAGCTGGTCCGGGCGGCCACGCACCGGTACGCCACGCACGGCCACGGCGACGAGGTGATGCTCGTCCACGCGGCGACGGCCCCCAACGCCGTGCTGCGCGCCCTGCCCGCGCTCCCTCGCGCGCTGTGGGTGCCGAGTCTGCGCGCCGCCTGGACGGCGTCGGCGGCGGTCACCGCCATGTACGCGCCGGACGCACCGGTCGCGTACGAGCCGCGGGGTTCCGTCGCCGCGGCGGAGGTGGCCGAGCTGGCGCTGGCGCACGGCGACGAGCACGTCATCAAGTTCACGGACACGGCGCTCGACATCGGTGATGAGCGGGCGCTGGCGGCGGCGCTGCGGGCGGTCGAGCTGGGTGAGCCGCTCGGGTGGCCGGGCGGCCGCCCGGTCGCGGGCCCGCGCTAGCCGAACTGCACCGACCGCTTCGCCAGCCCCATCCAGAACCCGTCGATGACGCTGCGCTGCCCGGCGAGGTCCCCCGTGGCGTCGGCGGCGCCGAGGGTCACGAAGAGCGGGGCGAAGTGCTCGGTGCGGGGGTGGGCGAGGTGCCCGGCGGGGGACGCGTGGCCGAAGTCGAGGAGCGCGTCCACGTCGCCCGCCGCGAGGGCCTCCTTCCCCCAGGCGTCGAACTCGGCGGACCAGGAGGGGGTGCCGTCCTGCCGCAGCGCGGCCAGGTTGTGCGTGAAGAAGCCGCTGCCGACGATCAGGACGCCCTCGTCGCGCAGCGGCGCGAGCCTGCGGCCGAGGTCCATGAGGCGGCGCGGTTCCAGGGTCGGCAGGGAGATCTGGAGCACGGGGATGTCGGCGTCGGGGTACATCTCCACCAGCGGGACGTACGCGCCGTGGTCGAGACCCCGGTCCGGCACGTCCTGCACGGGTATACCGGGGGCGCGCAGCAGTTTGCGCACGGAGTCCGCGAGGGCGGGGGCGCCCGGGGCGGCGTACGTCACCTGGTAGTAGCGCTCGGGGAAGCCCCAGAAGTCGTACACGAGCGGCGCGGTCGCGGTGGCGCCGAGGGCCAGGGGCGCCTCTTCCCAGTGGGCGGAGACCATGAGGATCGCCCGGGGGCGGGGCAGACCGGCGGACCAGGCGGCCAGTTCGGCGGGCCACACGGGGTCGTCGGCGAGCGGCGGCGCGCCGTGGCTGAGGTACAGGGCGGGCATGCGGGTCATCGCGCACCTCCGGGCTGCGTGTGGGGGCCTTGGGGCCGGGGGGGCGGGACCCCTTTGGCCGACAGAGGCATCTACTTGAACTCTCAAGCTTTACGCTCGACGGTACGCGTGGTTTGTTCAAAGTTCAAGGAAGGGCCTCGTACAGTGGAGTACATGGACATGGCACCCACTCCTCCCGCAGACGGCGGACCGCGCTGGCTGGACGGCGACGAACAGCGCGTTTGGCGGTCCTACCTCCAGGCGAGCACCCTCCTCGACGACTTCCTCGACCGTCAGCTCCAGCGCGACGCGGGCATGCCGCACATGTATTACGGGCTATTGGTCCAGTTGTCCGACGCCCCCCGGCGGCGGCTGCGGATGACCGAGCTGGCCAAGACGATGAAGATCACCCGGTCCCGGCTCTCGCACGCGGTCGCGCGCCTGGAGAAGAGCGGCTGGGTGCGCCGCGAGGACTGCCCCTCCGACAAGCGGGGCCAGCTCGCGATCCTCACCGACGAGGGGTTCGAGGTGCTGCGCAGGACCGCCCCCGGCCATGTCGCCGCCGTACGCCAGGCACTGTTCGACCGGCTCACCCCGGAACAGCAGAAGTCCCTCGGCGAGATCATGACGATCGTCGCCGAGGGACTTCAGCCGAAGGAGGCGGGGGCCGACCTCCCCTGGCTCCGCTAGGAGACCCTGCCCGGGCTCCGCCAGGAGACCGGGCCCGGGTGAGCGGGCGGGGTCAGTGGGCCATCACCGGGATCTTCAGCTCGTCCTCGGTGCCCTCCAGCGCGTCGCCGGAGGCCGCGGGGCCGCCCTGGTGGCCGGTGTTGATGAACGTCGCCGCGATCAGGGCGGCGACCGCGAGGATGCCGACCGCCCACCAGATGGCGCTGGTGTAGCCCTCGACCATGGCCTGCGCCTTGACGAGCCTCAGGTCGGCGCCGCCGGCCACGTGGTCCGCGAGGTACGCGGAGGTCGCCGAGGCGGCGATGGTGTTCAGCAGAGCCGTGCCGATGGCGCCGCCGACCTGCTGCGAGGTGTTGACCATCGCGGAGGCGACACCGGCGTCACGGGGCTCGACGCCGTGCGTGGACAGCGACATGGCGGGCATGAACGCCGTACCCATGCCGAGGCCCAGCATCAGCTGCGCGGGCAGGATCAGACCGGCGTACGAGGTGCCGATCTCCAGCTGGGTCAGGAGCAGCATGCCGAGCGCGGCGAGCAGGAAGCCCGGGGCCATCAGCAGGCGCGGCGGGACGCGGGTCATCAGGCGGGCGCCGAGCTGCGTGGAGCCCACGATCATGCCGACGATCATCGGCAGGAAGGCGAAGCCGGTCTTGACCGGCGAGTAGCCCTTGACGATCTGCAGGTAGTACGTGAGGAACAGGAACAGGCCGAACATCGCGATGATGGCAAGGCCGAGCGAGAGGTAGACGCCACCGCGGTTGCGCTCGGTCAGCACGCGCAGCGGCAGCAACGGCGACTTGACCTTGGACTCGGTGAGGACGAACGCGGCGAGCAGCACCGCCGACGCCACGAACATGCCGATCGTCACGGAGTCCGACCAGCCGTCGGACTCGGCGCGGGTGAAGCCGTAGACGAGCGCGACCAGGCCGAGGGTGGACAGGACCACGCCGGGGACGTCCAGCGGCGAGCGGTTGCGGGTGCCGGCCGGCTCGCGGATGACGAAGTACGCGCCGAGGGCGGCGATCACCGCGAAGGGGATGTTGACGAAGAACGTCCAGCGCCAGTTCAGGTACTCGGTGAGGAAGCCGCCGAGGATCAGGCCGACGGCGCCGCCGCCACCGGCGATCGCGCCGTAGATGCCGAAGGCCTTGGCGCGCTCCTTGGCGTCGGTGAACATCACCGCGAGCAGCGAGAGGGCGGCGGGCGCGAGCAGCGCGCCGAACACGCCCTGGAGGGCGCGGGCGCCCAGCATCATGGCCTCGCCGGTCGCGGCGCCGCCGAGCGCGGAGGCCGCGGCGAAGCCGATGAGGCCGGTCACGAAGGTGCGCTTGCGGCCCCACAGGTCGGCGATGCGGCCGCCGAAGAGCAGCAGACCGCCGAAGGCGAGCGCGTAGGCCGTGATGACCCACTGGCGGTTGCCGTCGGATATGCCGAGGTCCTGCTGGGCGGAGGGCAGCGCGATGTTCACGATGGTCGCGTCGAGGACGACCATCAGCTGTGCGAGGGCGATGAAGACGAGGGCTTTCCAGCGTCTCGGATCTGCTGCAGACATGGGTGTGCCACCTAGCGGTACGAAAGTGTGAACAACGATGTGGGAAAAGGCGGCGGACCCGGCCCCGGGCCGGCCCCGCCGCACGGCGGGGTCAGCGCTTGCGGAGGTCTTCCAAAGTCGCCGCCTCCCCCGGGAGTTCGGAGCGGGCGGGTGCCATCAGGCCGTCGAGGAACAGCTGGAGATGGCGGTGGACGAAGCGGTCCATGTTCGGGCAGGCCGTGCCGGGCAGCGGCCGGCCGAGCTGGGAGAGGGCGACCATGAGGTCACCGACGGCGATGTCGGTGCGCAGCTGCCCGGCCGCGCGGGCCCGCTCCACGAGGCCCTCGATCGACCGCTCCAGGTGATCGCGGGCGTCCAGCAGGTCGGGGTGGTCGTGGTCGAAGGCGGCCGACAGCATCGGGCACAGGGCGCCGATCCGTTCGTCGGCCGCGGCGTGGACGAAGGTGCGCAGGGCCGTGAAGGCGGCGCCCGGGTCGGCGTCGGCCGTGGCGATGCCCTGTTCGGCGTGGGCGGCGACGCGGCCGGTCACGTAGAGCACGACCTGGTGGATCAGTTCGGCGCGGTCGGCGAAGTGGCGGTAGAGCGTGGCGTTGCCGACGCCCGCCCGGCGCGCGATCTCGTCGAGGGGTACGTCGGATCCGTACTCCACGAGCATCTCGCGTGCGGCGGCGACGATCCGCTCCCGGTTGCGCAGGGCGTCGGCCCGCGGGCGGGGCGCTCGGCGCTGCGGGGCGGTGGCGGTGTCCACGGCGTGCTCCTCTGCTGACTCTTGCGGTGACGATCCGGGTGGCGATCGACGTTCTGTACGAGCGGCTGTCGCCGGGCGGCGACGGCGGTCGGTGTCCTGCGTCCGGTGCGATGCGGGGAGTGAGTCCCCGTTTCGCGCGGACACAGGTCTAAACGGGGAGACGGTCCCCGGATATTTCCCGCACCGGCCCTGAACCGCTGTGTCCCGCGTCACACCTGGTGCGCCGGAAATACCCACGGGGGATCGGCGGAATACCCACGATCGGTCGCACCCAGCGCGCGCCCGCGCACCCCTCGGCACAGGGTGATCGGACAGGGTGCAGCCAGGACCGGCGGCTGCCGCTAGGTGGAAGGCCCACGCATGCAGCAGCCGATCTGGCGCCGGATAGGCCCCGCCCGTCGCGGTGTGGCCCTCGCATCGGTCACGGCACTCGCCCTCGCGGTCACCACCTCGGCGAGCACCGGACGGCTGATGGAGGACTCCCCCAGCGCGGCGGGCCCGGTGTCGATGGCCCGCGGGGCCACGCTCGGCCCCTGCATGATCAGCGGCACGATGGGCGTCCAGATGTCGGAGGGCATGCCCACCTCACCCGGCTACTCGCGCTCCACCGGCACCGTCCGCGCCCTGAACCTCATGGTCGACTTCTCCGACGCACCCGGCCAGGGCAGCGCCATGGACCGGCTCGCGGAATTCTTCCCGCAGACCTCGCAGTGGTTTCGCACCAGCTCCTACGGGCGCCTCGACTACCGCCCCGAGTCCCCCGTGCCCGACTGGCTGCGGATGCCCAAGCCGTTCGCGGAGTACGGGATAGAGCGCGGCGCCCCCTTCGACCCGGGCTACCGGGAGCTGGTGGAGGACATCGTGGCCGCCGCCGACCCGGACGTGGACTTCCGTACGTACGACCTGGTGAACGTCCTCATCACCCCGAACGCCGGTCCCTCCGCGCTGGACACGGTCCTGTCGGTGACCTTCGCGGGCAATCACGAGGCGCCGGTCGCCGACGGCGTGCCGGTCTCCAACGCGTCCTTCGTCTACAGCCGGCAGGACGACGGCTCGGGCAGCTACCAGGAGACGGGCTACCGGGTCCTGCCGCACGAGAACGGCCACGTCTTCGGCCTGCCCGACCTCTACACGCAGGACGGCGGCGGCGCGGCCGGCCACTGGGACATCATGAGCGAGGACTGGGGCGCCAACAACGACCTGCTCGCCTGGCACAAGTGGAAGCTGGGCTGGCTCGACGACGACCAGGTCGGCTGCGCGGCCAGGACCGGCACCACCGAGCACGTCCTGACGCCGCTGGCCCGCTCCGGCGGCACGAAGCTCGCGTTCGTCCCGCTGACCGAGAAGACGGGGTACGCGATAGAGGCCCGTACCCAGGGCGGCAACGACGAGGCGGTCTGCAAGCCGGGCGTCCTGGTCTACCGGGTGGACGCGGACGTCGACACCGGCCACGGCCCGGTCACGGTCGCCGACTCGGCGGCGGACAGCGGCGGTTGCACCCGTCGGCCCAACGTCCACGCGGAACTCTCCGACGCGCCCTACGCCCCCGGCGAGACCTTCACCGACCGCCGGGCGGGGGTGCGGGTGACGGTGGCGGACGTGACGGACGGCGGGGATTACCGCGTGCACGTCACGCGGCCGTAGCGCCGTTCCCCGTCTGGGCGCCGGCGCTGCCCGCCCCCGGCACGGTCTGCTGCACCTGCCGCAGGAACGCGGCGTTGCCCGGGGTCTTCCTCATGCGCTCGATCACCGTCTCCAGAGAGGCGTGGCTGTCCCTGCCGACCAGGGCCCGCCGCAGCCCGCGTACGGCGGTCAACTCGTCGTCCGTCAGGAGCAGTTCCTCCCTGCGGGTGCCGGAGGGGGTGATGTCGATGGCGGGGAAGAGGCGCCGGTCGGCGATGACGCGGTCGAGGCGCAGCTCCATGTTGCCGGTGCCCTTCAGCTCCTCGAAGTAGTAGTCGTCGGCGCGCGAGCCGGTGTCCACGAGGACGGTGGCGAGCATCGTCAGGGAGCCGCCCTCCTCGGCGAGCCGCGCGGCGCCGAAGAGCCGCTTGGGCCCCTGGATCGCGGTGGCGTCGACGCCGCCGCTGAGGGTCTTGCCGCCGCTGGAGGCGGCGTTGTTGTACGCCCGGCACAGCCGCGTCAGCGAGTCGAAGAGCATGACGACGTCCCGGCCCTGCTCGACCAGGCGCTTGGCGCGCTCCACGGCCAGCTCGGCGAGCGCGATGTGCTGCTTGGCGGGGCGGTCGAACGTCGAGGAGTACACCTCGCCGCGGACCGACCGCAGCATGTCGGTGACCTCCTCGGGCCGCTCGTCCAGCAGGACGACCATGAGGTGGCAGTCGGGGTGGTTCTCGGCGACCGCCGCGGCGATCTGCTGGAGCAGAATGGTCTTGCCGGTCTTCGGGGGCGCCACGATCAGACCGCGCTGCCCCTTGCCGACGGGGGCGACGAGGTCGACGAGGCGCCCGGTGACGCCGCCGCCCGCGGACTCCAGGCGGAGCCTCTCGCGGGGGTGCAGCGGCGTCAGCTCCCCGAAGCGGGGCCGCCCGCGCAGGGCCTCGGGCCGGTGTCCGCCGACGCGGTGCACGCCGGTGAGGGTGCGGGCCCGCCCGGCGCACTCGCCCTCGACGAAGTCGCCGGTGCGCAGCCCGAGGCGCTGGACGAGGGGGGCGGGGACCTGGACGTCGTCGGAGGCCGGCAGGCACCCCTTGCCGCGCAGGAACCCGCGGCCGTCCCGGGCGATGTCGAGGACGCCGGTGCAGGTGATGGGCGCGGTGGTGGCGGTGGTGGCGGACGCGGTGCGCGAGACCGGTGCGGTCGCGGTGGCGGTCATGTGAGTGGTCCTTTCGCGGACGGGCAATGAGGGGGCCCTGCGGGGCGGCGATGACCACGCCCCGTACGTCGGGTGCTCCGTACGACAGGTGATCCAAACATCGGGTGATCCGTGCGGCGAACGCCGGGAACTGCCGGATGAGCAGTGTGGGAGAAGGCCCGATCGGCCTGGAAGACCCCGAGAAGGGGAGCTGGAAGAGGAGTACGGGCGCCCTGAGACGAACCGGGGCGTACACACGTACTGCTCGCACCGTAGCACATGCCGTTGCCGGCGCACCGGGAAACGCGCCGCCGCGAGTCCGGGGTGGGGTCAGCTCCGGGTGGCGGTGGGGCGCACCGCCGGGACCACGACCGGGGAGCCGTCCGCCGCCGAGCGCAGGATCTCCGCCTCGATGCCGTAGAGCGTCTTGACGAGTTCCGCGTCGACCACCTCGCGCGGCGGGCCCGTCGCCACGACCCGCCCGGCCAGCATGGCGACGACGACATCCGCGTACCGCGCCGCCGCGGCGAGGTCGTGGACGACCATCACGATGGTCCTGCCCTCCGCCGCGACCTGCCTGACCAGGTCGAGGACCTCCACCGCGTGGCCGATGTCGAGCGCGCTGGTCGGCTCGTCGAGCAGGACCACGGGGGTTTCCTGGGCCAGCGCCATGGCGAGCCAGCACCGCTGGCGCTGCCCGCCGGAGAGCTGGTCCAGGCGCCGTTCGGCGAGTTCCGCCGTGCCGGTGGCCTCCAGCGCCCGGGTCACGGCGCGCTCGTCCTCGGCGGACCACTGGCGGAACAGCCCCTGGTGGGGGTGGCGTCCGTACCGTACGAGGCCCGCGACCGTGACCGCCTCGGGCGCCTGCGGCGACTGCGGCAGGAGGGCCACGCGGTGGGCCGTCTCGCGCTGCTTGAGCCGCCAGATGTCGGCGTCGCCCGCGAAGACCCGCCCGGACACGGGCTGGTGGAGCCGCGCCATGCAGCGCAGGAGTGTCGACTTGCCGCAGCCGTTGGGGCCGACGATCGCCACCACCCGGCCGGATTCGACCGTGAGGTCCACGCCGTCGACGGCGGTGTGCGTGCCGCCGTAGCCGGCGGTGAGCTGCTCGACGCGGAGTTCCACGGGGCGTGCCTTTCCGAGTGCGAGGGGCTCACCCCTTGCCAGCTTGACCTAAGGTAAGGCTAACCTTAGCCAAAAGGGTGGTCGTTGACGACCACTTCATCATGTCCTCTTGATCCCGGAGCTGTTGATGACCGTCCCCCGCCGCCCCTTCTCCCTCGTCTTTCGAAGCGCGCCCCGGTCGGTCGCGGTGCTCGGCGCGGCGGCGCTGCTCCTGACGGGCTGCGGCTCGGACGACGGCTCCGACAAGGACTCCTCCGCCAAGGGCGGCTCCGGCTCCGCCGCCACCCGCACCATCAAGGACGCGACCGGCAAGACGGTGAAGGTCCCCGCCCACCCCGAGCGCGTGGTGACGCTGACGCAGGAGGACCTGGACGCGGTGCTCGCGCTCGGCGTGAAGCCGGTCGGCATCACCAACGGCCAGGGCCTGGACAAGCCGCCGGCCTACCTCGCCGGCAAGGTCGAGGGCATCGACGTGGTCGGCAACCTCCTCCAGCCCGTCATGGACAAGGTCGTCGCGGCCAAGCCCGACCTGATCCTCGCCGGTGACATGCAGGACGAGCAGGTCCTGAAGCAGCTGCGCGAGATCACGCCCGCGACCGTCGTGACCATGGCGCCCACCGACGACTGGAAGCTGACCCTGCGGGGCATCGGCAACGCCGTGAACGCACTCCCGAAGGCCAACAAGGTCATCGCCGCCCACGAGAGCGCCGCCAAGGCCGCGGGGCAGAAGCTCGGCGCGAACATGGGCGCCGAGGTGTCGATCGTGCGCTGGAACCCGGACGGCCCGAGCTGGATGGAGAACAAGCAGTTCGCCAGCGGTGTCGCCCTGGAGATGGGCCTGAAGCGGCCCAAGAACCAGAACAAGGACGGCAACGCGCACACCCCCTCGCTGAGCCTGGAGAAGATCAACGAGATCGACGGCGACTGGCTCTTCCTCTCCACGCTGACCTCGGACGGCGAGAAGGCCCTGAAGGACGTCCAGAAGAAGCCCGCCTACAAGGACCTCGGCGCGGTCGAGAAGAAGCACGTCGTGACCGTGGACGGCTCCGTGTGGTCGACCCGCGGCGGCCCGCTGGCCGCCGACGAGGTCATGCGCGACATCAGCGAGGCGCTCACGAAGAAGTAGCCCGCGTCACGAAGGAGTGCCCGCTTACGAGGAAGCGGCCCGCGCACGTCGCCTGTACGCGAAGTCGGCCGCCGTCCACGCCATGCCGAGCGCGCCGTCCAGCAGGGCGCGCTCGGCGGCCGGGGAGACGGCGGCCGCCGCGAACTCCGGTTCGTGCGGCCCGCAGGCGCCGCCGCTGATGTCCAGGACGGGGTGGATGGACGGCACGAGGTGCGAGACGTTGCCCATGTCCGTGCAGGCGAAGGGCTCGCGCTCGACGGGTTCGGCGCGGCCGAGGGCCCGGGCGTTCGCCTGCCACAGGGCGATCAGCTCCGGGTCCCCCCGGAAGTCGAGGTAGTCGGGCTCGGGGCGCTCCAGGGTGACCTCGCAGCCGGTGGCCAGCGCTCCGGCGCGGAAGCAGTTCTCGACGCGTTCGCGCAGTTCGCGCAGGTCCTCGGCGGCCAGGGCGCGGATCTCGTACGAGGCGGTGGCGCGGTCCGGTATCGCGTTCGGCGCCGTGCCCGCCGCGGTCGTGATGCCGTGCACCCGCCACTGGGGCGGCAGTTGCTGGCGCAGCAGGCCGAGCGCGACCTGTGCGACGGTCAGGGCGTCGGCGGCGTTGCGGCCCTCGTGCGGGTTGAGGCTCGGGTGCGCGGACCTGCCCGTGTACGTCACCGAGAGCGTGCCGAGCGCGAACGAGCGGAAATCGGCCATTTCGAACGGGCAGGGGTGGACCATCATCGCCGCGTCCACGCCGTCGAAGGCGCCCGCGTCGATGAGCAGCGCCTTGCCCGCGCCGCGCTCCTCGGCCGGCGTCCCGAGCACCCGTACGGTCAGGCCGAGTTCATCGGCGTACGGGGCCAGGGCGAGGGCCGCGCCGAGCCCCGCGGCGGCGATCAGGTTGTGGCCGCAGGCGTGGCCGAGGCCGGGCAGGGCGTCGTACTCGCAGGCCAGGGCGACCGTGACGGGTCCGGAACCGATGGTGGCGCTCACCGCGGTGTCCAGGCCGAAGGCGGGCGCGGTCACCACGAAGCCGTGTTCGCCGAGGAGTTCGGCGCACCAGGCGGCCGCGCGGTGCTCCTCGAAGGCCGTCTCGGGATGCGCGTGGATGCGGGCGCTGAGGGCGAGGAGGGCGGCGCGGTGGGTCTCGACCTCCTCACGCAGGGCCGCCTTGAGGGCGACCGGTTCGGCGTCGGTTGCCTTGAGGACGGCGGTCGGCTCGGTGGCGGTCGTTTCGGCGCCGGCCGTCGCGCGGTCGCGTGGGGCGGTCGTGAGGTCCGCGGGGGCGGTCGTCTTCTCCATGGCGAGCAAGATAGCTTAGGCTTACCTAAGTTGACATGGGTGGGCCCGGTCGTGGGTCCGCGCCCAGGTTCGGTCACGCACGTCCACATTCGGTCACGCACGTCCAGGTTCGAGTCAGACACCGCCAGGTTCGGGTTCAGGTCCAGGTCCAGGTTCACGGGAGTCCTCACACACATGCATCAGCGCCCCGACCGCCTTCCCCTGCTCAGCGCGCAGGCCGGCATCTTCTACGCGCAGCAGCTGGACCCGCGCAGCACCGCGTACAACACCGCGGACCGCGTCGAGATCCAAGGCCCCCTGCAAACCGCCCTGTTCGAGGACGCGCTGGCGCGCACCATGGCCGAGGCCGAGACGCTGTCGCTGCGGGCGGGCGAGGACGCGGACGGCACGCCCTGGCAGGAGGTCGCGCCCCGAGCGGCACCCCCCCGCCTGCACCATCTGGACCTGCGCGGCGAGGCCGACCCGGAGGGCGCCGCCGAGGCCTGGACGCGGGCCGACCTCGCGAGACCGGTGGACCTCACGGGCGCTTCCGCCGAGGGCGGCCTCGTCACCCAGGCGCTGATCCGCCTCGCCGACGACCGCCACTGGTGGTACCAGCGCGTCCACCACTTCGCCGTCGACGCCTACGCCCTTCAGCTCATCGGCGACCGCGTGGCCGAGCTGTACACGGCCCTCGCGGCCGGGCAACGGGAGCTGCCCGAGCGCCGGTTCGCCCCGCTGGCCGAGCTGGTCGCGGAGGAGCGGTGCTATCTGGACGGCGAGCAGTACGCCGCCGACCGCGCCTTCTGGGCCGGGCGGACCGCCGGGCACACCGCCCCCGCCACCCTCGCCGGCACCTCCGCCGCCGGCACCTCCGGCCCGCCGCGCCGCCGCGCCCTGGACCTGCCCGAGGGGTCCTTCGAGCGGATCAGCCGTGCCGCGCAGGCCGTGAAGGCCACCTGGGCCGAGCTGGTCATCGCCGCCACCGCCGGGCATCTGCACCGCGTCACCGGCGCCGAGGACATCGTGCTGGGCCTGCCGCTGAGCAACCGCCGCGGCCCCGCCGCCCTGCGCACCCCGGCGATGACCGTCAACGTCCTGCCGCTGCGCGTCGCCGTGCGCCCCCACGACACGGGCGCCGAACTGCTGCGCCGCGTCGTCCTGGAGCTCCGCGCGGTCCGCCGCCACCAGCGCTACCCGCAGGCCGACCTGCGCCGCGACCTCGGTCTCGGCACGGCATGCGGCCCGGCGGACGGCACAGCAGGCGGCACAGCAGGCGGCCCGGCGGGCGAGCCGCTGACCGGGCCCATGGTCAACATCAAGCCGTTCGAGTCCGACCTGGACTTCGCGGGGTTGCCCGGCACCGTCCACAACCTCGCCGCCGGCCCCGTCGAGGACCTCGCCATCGGCGCCGCCCCCCGCGCCGACGGCACCCTGCGCCTCACCCTGGACGCCGCCGCGGCACGGTACGACGACGCCGAACTGGACGGTCACGGGCGTACGTTGGCCACGTATCTGGACGCCCTCGCCGGTCTGCTCCTCGCCGACCCGCACCGCCCCATCGGCACCCTCGACCTCCTCACCCCCGACGAGGTCCGCGCGGCCACCGCCGGACGCGCCGAGCCGCCCGCGGAACACACGCTCCCCGAGGTGTTCGCCGCGCAGGCCGCCCGCACCCCCGACGCGGTGGCCGTCCGCAGTGGCGGCGCCGCCCTGACCTTCGGCGCGCTGGACGCGGCCGCGAACCGTCTCGCCCACCGCCTGGCCGCCGACCTGGCCCCCGGCACGCCCGTCGCCCTCGCCCTGCCCCGCAGCACCGACACGGTCGTGGCGCTGCTGGCCGTCCTGAAGGCGCGCGGCGTCTGCCAGCCGCTGGACCTCGGCCATCCGCCCGCCCGGACGCTGGACGTGCTGGCCGACGCCCGTCCCGCGTACGTCATCGGCACCCGGGCGACCCTCGCCGCCCTTCCCGGCCACGGCCTGCCCGTGCTGGCGCTCGACGCCCCGGACACGGCCGCCGCGCTCGCCGCGCTACCCCCCGACGCCCCGGCCGCCGCCCCGCGGCCGGACGATCCCGCGTACATCATTCACACCTCCGGTTCCACGGGCCGGCCCAAGGGCGTCGTCGTCACCCACGCCTCGCTCACCAACCTCCTCGCCGGGCACGGCACCGACCACATCGCGCCCGCCGTGCGGCGCGCGGGCCGGGAGCGGCTGCGGGTCGCGCACAGCGCCTCGTTCGCCTTCGACGCGTCGTGGGACCCGGTGCTGTGGATGGTCCACGGCCACGAACTCCACCTCCTGGACGACGCCGCCTACCGCGACCCGTCGGCGCTCGCCGCGTACGTCGACGCGCACCGCGTCGACTACCTCGACGTCACCCCGTCCTACGCCGAGGCGCTCGTCGCCGAGGGCCTCCTGGACGAGGGCAGGCACCGTCCCGCCGTGGTGGTCGTGGGCGGCGAGACCGTCCCCGCCCCGCTGTGGGAGCGCCTCGCGGCCACGCCCGGCTGCCGCCCGATCAACCTGTACGGGCCGACCGAGACGACCGTCGACGCCTACTACTGGCTGCCGGGCCCCGACGGCACCACCACCGGGCACCCCGTGCGCGGCTCGCGCGTGTACGTCCTCGACTCCTGCCTGCGCCCGACGCCGCCCGGCGTCACCGGTGAGCTGTACGTCGCCGGGGCGTGTCTGGCCCGCGGCTATCTCGGGCGCCCCGACCTGACCGCCGAACGCTTCGTCGCCGACCCGTTCGGCGCGGCCCACGGCGACCCCGGCGGCCGCATGTACCGCACCGGGGACCTCGTGCGGCGGCGCGCGGACGGCACCCTGGAGTTCCTCGGGCGCGGCGACGACCAGGTGAAGATCCGCGGGTTCCGCATCGAACTCGGCGAGATCCGGGCGCGGCTCGCCGCCCATCCGGCGCTCGCCCAGGCCGCCGTCATCGCCCGCGACACCCCGCACGGCAAGCGGCTCCTCGCCTACGCCGTCCCGACAGCGGCCGTCACCCCGGACGCACTCCGCGCCCACCTCGCCGCGACCCTCCCCGCGCACATGGTCCCGGCCACCGTCACGCTCCTCGCCGAGCTGCCGCGCACCGCCAACGACAAGCTGGACCACCGCGCCCTGCCCGACCCGGAGCCCGCCCCGACTCCGGGCGGCCCCACCGGTGACGCCGGCGACCCGCTCACCCGGGCGCTCTGCGACCTCTTCGCGGACGTCCTCGGCCTGGACTCCGGGTGGCCCGCACCCGACGCCGGATTCTTCGACCTCGGCGGCCACTCACTGCTCGCGGGGCGCCTGGCCGCCCGTATCCGTGAGCGGTTCGCCGCCCCGGTCGGTATCGCCGACGTCTTCAAGGCGCCGACTCCCGCCGCCCTGGCGGCACTTGTGCGCGCCGCGTCCGCTCCCGCCCCCGGGGCGGCGGCCCCGCTCGTCCCCGTTCCCCGCACCGACGCCCTCCCGCTGTCCCCGGCCCAGCAGCGCCTGTGGTTCCTGCACCGCCTCGAAGGGCCCAGCCCCACGTACAACATCCCGCTCGTCCTGACCCTGGACGGCCCCGTCGACGACAGCGCGCTGCTGCACGCCCTGCACGACCTGAGCGCCCGCCACGAGACACTCAGGACCCTCTATCCCACCCCTGACAACGCCTCGGGCCGTGGCGGCGAGGCCGCCCCCGGCGACCGTCCCCACCAGCGGATCCTCGCCCCCGAACACCCCCTCGCCCGGCCGGTCCTGCACCGCGCGCCGCTCACCCCGAGCGCCGTGCCCGAGGCCG
This sequence comes from Streptomyces sp. NPDC005898, assembly GCF_040629635.1. Taxonomy (NCBI): domain Bacteria; kingdom Bacillati; phylum Actinomycetota; class Actinomycetes; order Kitasatosporales; family Streptomycetaceae; genus Streptomyces; species Streptomyces sp. NPDC005898. Next base: position 125,844 of record NZ_JBEXWC010000012.1, read on the forward strand.
TCCGGCACTGCTTCGACCTGGCCGCCGAACCCCCGCTGCGCGCCACCTTGTTCACCGACCCGGACCACCCCGCCCGCCACACCCTTCTGCTGCTCCTGCACCACATAGCGGGCGACGGCGCCTCCACCACCCCGCTCGCCCGCGACCTCGCGACCGCCTACACGGCACGCGCGGCGGGCCACGCCCCCCGCTTCGCCCCGCTCCCCTTCCAGTACGCCGACCACGCCGCCCACCAGCAGAAGCTCCTCGCGGACGGCCTGGCGCGGACCCAACTCGCGTACTGGAAGCGGGCTCTGGCGGGCCTGCCCGACCAACTGGAGCTGCCCACCGACCGGCCGCGCCCGCCCGTCGCGTCGTCCGAGGGCGACACCGTCCCCTTCGCGCTGGACCCCGCGACGCACCGCGCGCTCAAGCAGCTCGCGGCGGCCACCGGCACCACCGTCTTCATGACCGTCCAGGCGGGGCTCGCCGCGCTGCTCACCCGGCACGGCTGCGGCACCGACATCCCGCTCGGCACCCCCGTCGCCGGGCGCGACGACGACGCCACCGCCGACCTCGTCGGCTTCTTCACCAACACCGTGGTGCTGCGCGCGGACACCTCCGGCGACCCCGCCTTCCGGGTGCTCCTGGAGCGCGTACGCGGGACGACGCTCGCCGCGTACGAGCACGACGCGCTCCCCTTCGACCAGCTCGTCGAGGAGCTGAACCCGCCCCGCTCCCTGGCCCGCCACCCCCTCTTCCAGGTGATGCTGGCCTGGCAGTCGATCCCCGACGGGCCGTTCGCGCTCGGCCCCGGCACGACGGCCCGGCTGGCCGCCGTCCCCTCCGGCACCGCCAAGTTCGACCTGACCCTGAACGCCGGTGAACTGCCCGACGAGGGCGGCATCGGCGGCTTCCTCGAATTCCGCACCGACCTGTTCGACCGCGCCACCGCCGAGGCCCTCGCCGACCGCCTGGCCCGCCTCCTCGCAGCGGCCGCCCGCACCCCCGACACCCCCCTCGGCCTGCTCCCCCTGCTCAGCGCCGAGGAGCACCACCACGCCCTGGTGACCGTCAACCGGCCGGTCGTACAGCCGCGCCCCCACGCCTTGGCGAGCGTCGACCGGCCCACCCCACAGCCGCACCCCCACACCCCGACGACCATCGACCCGACCACCGCACAGCCGCACCCCCACACCCCGGTGACCATCGACCCGACCACCGCACAGCCGCACCCCCACACCCCGGTGACCATCGACCCGACCACCGCACAGCCGCACCCCCACACCCCGACGACCATCGACCCGACCACCGCACAGCCGCACCCCCACACCCTGGCGACCATCGACCCGACCACCGCACAGCCGCACCCCCACACCCCGACGACCATCGACCCGACCGCCGCACAGCCGCACCCCCACACCCCGGTGACCGTCGACCCGACCGCCGTACAGCCGCGCCCCCAGGAGCCCGTGACGCTCGCCGACGTCTACGAGCGGGCCGCCGCCCGGCACCCGCACCGCGCCGCCGTCTCCCACGCCGGCCACACCCTCACCCACGCCGAACTGTCCGCCCGCGCACACCGCCTGGCCCGCCTCCTCGCCGACCGCGGCATCGGCCCCGGCGCCATCGTGGCGCTTGCGCTGCCCCGCTCGGCCGACCTCGTCACCGGCCTGCTCGCGGTCGCGCTCTCGGGCGCCGCCTACCTCCCCCTCGACCCGGACTACCCCGCCGACCGCCTCGCGTACATGCTCGGCGACGCCCGGCCCGCCGCCCTGCTCACCGACACCGCGACCGCGCCCCGGTTGCCCGCCGAGGCCCACGCGCTGCCCCTGATCGCGGTCGACGGCGCCACCCCGGACGCGTACGACGCGGGCCCACTCGCCCAGGCCGACCGCACCCGCCCGCTCACCCCCGACGACCCCGCGTACGTCATCTACACCTCGGGCTCCACGGGCCGCCCCAAGGGCGTCGTCGTCACGCACCACAACGTGACGCGGCTGCTGACCGCGACCGACCACTGGTTCCGCTTCGACGAGAACGACGTGTGGACGCTCTTCCACTCCTACGCCTTCGACTTCTCGGTGTGGGAGCTGTGGGGCGCGCTCCTGTACGGCGGCAAGGTCGTCGTCGTACCGCACCTGACCAGCCGCGACCCGCACGCCTTCCGCGCGCTGCTCGCCGCGGAGCAGGTCACCGTCCTCAACCAGACGCCCTCCGCCTTCTACCAGCTCGCCGCCGCCGACCGCGAGGCCCGCGACGGCCGCGAACTCGCCCTGCGGTACGTGGTGTTCGGCGGCGAGGCGCTCGAACTGGCGCGGCTGGACGAGTGGTACGACCGGCACGCTGACGACAGCCCCACCCTCGTCAACATGTACGGCATCACCGAGACGACCGTGCACGTCTCCTACTTCGCCCTCGACCGGGAGACGGCCGCCGCCGCCACCTCGAGCACCATCGGCGTGAACATCCCCGACCTGCGCGTCTACGTCCTCGACGACCGCCTCCAGCCGTGCCCGCCCGGGGTCACCGGCGAGATGTACGTCGCCGGTGAGGGCCTGGCCCGCGGCTATCTGGGCCGCCCGGACCTGACCGCGACCCGCTTCGTCGCCGACCCGTACGCGCACCTGTTCGGCGAGCGCGGCGCCCGCATGTACCGCTCGGGCGACCTCGCGCGCCGCCGCGCCGACGGCACCCTGGAGTACTTCGGGCGCGCCGACCAGCAGGTGAAGATCCGCGGGTTCCGCATCGAACTCGGCGAGATCGAGGCCGTCCTCGCCGCCCACCCCGCCGTCCGGGACGCGGCCGTCGTCGTGCGCGAGGACGTGCCCGGCGACAAGCGGCTGGTCGGCTACGCGGTCGCGGACGGCGCCACCCCCACCGAACTGCGCGAACACGCGACCGGCGCGCTCCCCGTCCACATGGTGCCGTCCGCCGTCGTCCTGCTGGACCGGCTGCCGCTCACCAGCAACGGCAAGCTGGACCGCAAGGCCCTCCCGGCCCCGGAGCGCCCCGCCGCCACCGGCACGGGCCGCGCCCCGCGCACCCCTCGCCAGGAGCAGCTCTGCGCGGTCTTCGCCGAGGTGCTGGCCCTGGCGGGGCCCGTCGGGATCGACGACAACTTCTTCGAGCTGGGCGGGCATTCGCTGCTCGCCGTGCGGCTCGCGAGCCGCGTACAGGCCGCGTTCGGCACGGAGATCTCCATCAGTACGGTCTTCCAGTCGCCGACACCCGCCGCTCTCGACACGTTCCTGGACGCGGGCAGCGAGCAGGCCGACCCCCTGGACGTCCTGGTCCCCCTGCGCCCCGCCCGCGAGGGCGACCGCGCCCCCGTCCACTGCGTCCACCCGGCGGGCGGCCTGAGCTGGTGCTACGCGGGCCTGATCCGCCACCTGCCGGCCGACGTGCCGATCTACGGCCTTCAGGCACAGGGCGTGGGAGCGGCCACCGCCGCCGACCCGCTGCCCCGCACCCTGGAGGAGCTGGCCGCCCACTACGTCGCCCGCTTGCGCGAGGTGCAGCCGGCCGGCCCCTACCGCCTCCTCGGCTGGTCGACCGGCGGCATCATCGCGCACGCCATGGCCACCCACCTCCAGGACCTGGGCCACGAGGTGGAGCTGCTCGCGATCCTCGACGCCTACCCGGCGGAGGGCTTCCGCGAGCTGCCCGAGTCCGACGAGGCCGAGGCCCTGGAGTCGCTGCTCACGATGGGCGGCCACGGCCCGGACAGCCTCGCGGGCAAGGCGCTGACCACCGGGAACGTCATCGACGTGCTGCGCCGCGAAGGCAGCCCTCTGGCGGCCCTGGCCCCCGCCACCTTCGAGGCGCTGCGGGACATCTACCTCAACACGAATCACCTCGTACGGGGCTACGACCACCGCCGCTTTGACGGCGACGTGCTGTTCTTCCGGGCGACCGTCGACACCATCGACGAGACCCTCACGCCCGAAACGTGGACGCCGTACGTGAGCGGACGCATCGCGAACACGGACGTGGCCTGCTCGCACAAGGACATGACCCTGCCCGAGCCGATCACGCACATCGCCCGCGTGATCGCCGACCATCTGACCGAGCTGGAGACCCGCGATCATGAGTGACGCACCCGCCAACCCCTTCGACGCGGAGGGGGAGTTCCTGGTCCTGGCCAACGCCCGCGGCGAACACTCGCTGTGGCCGCTGTTCGCCGCCGTCCCCGAGGGCTGGTCGCCGGTCCACGGGCCGGGCCCGCGCCAGGACGCCCTGGACTGGATCAACAGCCGGTGAACGGCGGCGGCCTGCTGGTCACCCCCCGGATCCGCCCGAAGGTCGCCGTCGTCCTCGTCTACACGGCCGCGATGTGCATGAACGGCCTGGACTCGACGATCGTCAACCCGGCCCTGTTCACCATCGCGGGCGACTTCGGCCGCCCGGTGTCGGCGGCGAACACGGTCGAGACGGCGTTCCTCGTCGCCCTGGCCCTCACGCTGCCGGTGGCGGGCTGGCTGGGTGACCGCCTCGGCACGAAACGCGTCTTCCTCGGCGCGCTCGCCGCCTTCACGGCGGCCTCCGCCGTGTGCGGCCTCGCGCCGAACCTCACCACGCTCGTGGTGGCGAGGGCCGCGCAGGGCCTGGCGGGCGGGCTGCTGACGCCGGTCGGCATGACGCTCCTCTTCCGGGCGTTCCCGCCCGAGGAACGCGTGAAGCTGTCCAAGGTCCTGATCGTGCCGACCGCGCTGATGCCGGCGCTGGGCCCGCCCCTCGGCGGCTTCCTCACCGAACACCTCTCCTGGCACTGGCTGTTCTTCGTCAACGTGCCGGTCGGGACGGCGGCCGTGCTGCTCGGCGTGATGGGCCTGCGCGAACACGTGGAGGGCACGCCGGGCCCCTTCGACCGCGTCGGCTTCCTCCTGGCGACCCCGGCGCTGGGCCTGCTCACCTACGCCCTGGGCTTTGGCCCCTCGCAGGGCTGGACGCGGCCGCCGGTGGCGGTCAGCGCGGTGCTGGGCGCGCTCCTGCTGGCCGCGGCGATCATCCACCAACTCCGGGTACGGGAACCGCTCCTGCGCCTGCGCCTGCTCGGTGACCGCGTCTACGGCTCGGCGTCGGCGCTGGCGCTGGTCAGCGCGGCGGGCCTGATGGGCGTGCTGTTCGTCTTCCCGCTGCTCTACCAGGCGGCGCTGGGCGCGTCGGCGCTGGACGCCGGGCTGAGCGTGTTCCCCGAGGCGCTCGGCCTGATGCTGGCGTCCCAGGCCGTGGACCGCCTCCTCCCCCGCCTCGGCCCGCGCCGCCTCGCGGCCCCGGCGCTCCTGCTGGCGTCCGGCGTCTTCGCGGCGCTCGCGGCGCCGGGGGTGGCGGAGAACGCGTGGGCGGTGCGGGGGCTGATGTTCGCGGTGGGCCTGGTCCTCGGCACGGCGGTCCTGATGATCCAGATCGTCGGCTTCGAGACCGTCGCCCCCGCCGACATGGGCCAGGCGATGGGCCTCTTCCAGATCACCCGCACCCTGGGCGGCGCCCTGGGCATCGCGGCCTGTGCGGCCTTGATCGGCGGCCACGGCATGGCCTTCACGGACCCCGCCCCCTACCGTCTGGCAGTACTGGCAACGGCAGCCTTCGTGGCAACGGGCGCGGGACTGGCCCTGCGGCTGCCTCGGGGGGCGCCGGAGCCACCACGGTGAACCGCCCGAGCGGGAACCAGCGTCCGCGCGTCGGGGGCCCGGTGCCGCTGGACGGGCAGCCAAGTACGAATGCACTGTCATCGGCACGCAAAGCGGCAGCTACTGCAGAAGCACTGCTCAAGGCACGCCCACGAGGGCATCACCAGGCAGGCCACAACGGAAACCCCGGACCAATGAGCACCGCTTTAGGAGAGCGGGTGTCGCTCGCAGCGCCGCGAAGCGGCCCCTGCCGGGGACCACGGCGCGGTTGTCCGAGGTCGTGGAGGGCCGTGACGGCCCGGGCCTGCGGAAACGTGCGTCAGCGTGGGCGGATGGACCGCTGGGCGCGGGTGATGGCGGCCTGTGCTTCTTCCCCGTACACAGCGGATGCGTTGAGCGTGTGCCAGATGCGGAGGTAGGTGGACACGTTGTCGTCATCGTCCAGCCACAGCTCCGCGTGCCAGTCCTCGGCGATGACGAGCCGTTCGTCCAGTACCCAGAAGCCGTTGGCAGCCGGGATCTTGAGCGGGGCGGAGAGCGGGATGACGCCGAGACGCACGGTGTCCATGCCGATCGTTCCCGCGAGCCGGTCGAGCTGGCTCATGAGCGCGGCCGGTGAACAGATCAGGGCGTGGAGGGCTGCCTCCCACACAAGGGCGTGGAACTGGTGCCCCCTCTCGTACAGCCACTCCTGGCGCCGCATGCGCGAGCGGACCGCTTCGTCGGTGTCCCGTGCCGTGTCGTGAAGCCGTGCGTAGTGCAGGAACATGGCGCGGGCGTAATCCGGGGTCTGGAGCATGCCCGGGATCACGGCCTCCTCCCACGCGCGGATGACCTTGGACCGGTTCACCTCAAGGTGCCAGCCGTCCTGCACGGGCCGGTGCCCGGCCGCGAGTTGGCGGCGCCAGGACCGGATGTGCGACTCGAATCCCTGGAGGCGAGCGCGCAGTTCGTCGAGGGCCTCACTCCGGCCGGTACCGTCGGCCCAGGCGCGCAGGTCGTCGACCGTCGCGGTCTGTCGGCCGTTCTCCAGCTTGTAGATCTTGGAGTGGGGCCAGCCGAGCCGCCGGGCGAGCTGGGGGCCGGTGAGCCGACCGCCAGGAGCCGAGAGTCGCAGCTCACGGAGGCGTACTCCGAGGGCCTCTCTGGCCTGCTGGAAGTCTGTGCTCACCGGCTCCCCGCCATCAGTCGGCGCGCAGCCGCGCCGTGAACTCGTCGTAGGGGAACGCGTGGCGCACAGCCGCGTCCCGGGCCTGGCAGTATCGCAGGACCTCAGCCGGCTCCGTGATCACCTCCACATCATGGAAGGCGTCCTGCTCGTCGAAGCGCAGTACGGCCACCAGACGGCTGTCGAAGATCCAGAAGTCCTCTGCGGGCAGGTGCGCCCGGCGTGCGTCCTGCCGCCAGATGCTGCGGACATCCTCGCCTGTGGCCGCGTTGCATCGCGAGTAGTCCAGCAGGAACAACTGCCCCTCGGTCGGCGGGTCGTCCAGGACACGCACGCGCCCCACGTACTTGCCACGGGACGTCTGCCGACGAATGTTCACGCACCAGTCACTGCCCAGGTCCATGGGGGCTCGACCGGTGCGCCGGAACTCCGCGAAGCCGGGATCCTCGCGGTCGGAGGCGTAGCCGCGGCGCGTCTCCAGGTGCCACGCCGAGTTCTCGAACGTCTCGAAGAGCCGGCCGAACTCTGCGAGGCCGATCAGCTTCGGCACGCGGGCCATCTCCTTCGGGCCGTGGTTGACGAGCAGTTCGCGCGGCACCACCACCGCGACCTCATCGGGCCCGAGGTGCCGCAACTGGGCGAGGTCGGCACAGTCACTGACGGGCGGACCCTGCACGATCACCTCTCCGGAGTCGATGTCCTCGTGAATCGCCGGACACCCACCGTTCTTGCTGTCCGTGCCGTTACAACGCAGCCGTCGTGCCATAGCGACTCCCGCAGTTCAGGGTCGTCCGTCCCAGCATCACGACGTGGTAGGTCGCCGGGCCATGGGGCGCAGCCCTCGCTGCGAGAACACTTGAGAACATTCGGCAGGGCATCGGGAACATTCACGAACATGGCCTGTGTACTGAGTGCCGCGCCTTCATACCTTCCTCGTCATGGCCCCTACCTCCGATATGAGCGATGCCCTCGGCGTCGATCCGTCCGCCGCCGCGTGCGCGGACAACTGGCTCGCCGACTGCGCCCGGCGCCCTTCACTCGCTCACGAAGTGTGGGCCATGGGTGGTCTCGCGCCGGTTCACTGCACCCGCTGGCTCGCCGCCGAGGTCCCGCTCGTCCTCGCGCTCCGGGCGAGGGAGCGACTGCCGGCGCACGCGTGCGGGCCGCTCCTGGTGGACGTCGGCCTCGACTGCGCCTGGTGGCTTGTCCCGCTCGGCGCCGATGTGGGGGCGGTGGGTGGCCGGGGCGTCAGCTTGCGGCCCCACGGGTGGCCGCTGCACTGTCCGCCGGCGAGCCGACCGGCCGCCGGCCGGCGCTGGCTCGTCTCTCCCGACGGGAGCGGGTGTCTGACCGATCCCGGCGCGCTCTCCGCCGCGACCGGCCCCGGGTTCCGTGCGGAGGCGTTCGGGTGAGCGTCCAGGAGGAGTTCTCCGCGGTTGCGGACTGGCTCGCGCGTGCCCAGCGCCCTCCCGTTCGGGCCCGGCGCGAATGGGCGGTCGTCGGTGTCGCCCTGCTTCCGCTCGGTCCGCGGTTCGAGGCCGTCCGCCTGCCTGGGCGGCTCGTCGCCGCGGCATTGCGCACCGCCCATCCGCGGGAGATCGCCGGGCGCCTCGGCCCGCTCCTCGGCGGTCCGGTCATCTTCGACGGCCGGACCCTGGACGGCACCTACTACCCCCTCATGCGGCCCCGCGCCGAGCGCCGTTGGGAGTACGAGGCCTTCGCGCCGTGCCTCGGCGCGGGCACCTACCTCGGTGTACCGCGCGTCGAGCGCAGGAAGCCGCCCGGCACCTACTGGGTGACGCCCCCGCGCTTCGAGGGTGACCTGTGCGAGCCCGCCGCCGTCGCGGCCCTCGTCGCCCACGCGGTCAGCGCCGGTGGCGAGGGGGAGCAGGCGCAGTGATCGCTCCGGCTCCGCGGCGGGCGTCAGCCGGACAGCAGGGCGGTCAGCCCCGTCGCCAAGCCTCCGCGCCAGCACGCGTAGTCGTGGCCTCCGTTGAACTCCTCGTACGTCACCTCGTAGCCCCGCGCCCGCAGGACGTTGCGCAGGCGGCGGTTCTCCGGGAGGAGCATCCACTCCTGGGCGCCGACCTCCAGGTGGAGGCGGACCGGGCGGTGCGGGGCGCGGGCGTAGGCGCGGGTGAGCCATTCCGGGCCGTCGCCGTCGGGAGCGTTCTCGTCGGGCCACCAGAACGAGCCCGACTGGGAGAGCGCGGCGCCGAAGCGGTCCGGGCGCCGGTGCGCCGCGTACGCCGCCGTGAGGCCGCCCGCGCTCTGACCTGCGATGACCGTGCCCTCTGGGGGCGCCGTGGCCCCGTACGTGTCCGCCGCCCAGGGCAGCAGGACGTCCGCCAGCCAGTCCACGAAGGCGCCGCTGCAGCTCAGGTCCTCCATGCGGCGGCCCATCGTGTGGACGAGCAGCGCGGCCGTGGGGGGCAGGGCGCCGTCGGCGTGCAGGGCGTCGAACGTGTCGCCGATGCCGAGCACCGGGCCCCACATCTCGCCGTCCAGGAGTACGGCCACCGCCCGGACCGGCTCCCGCGGCAGGTGCACGGTGACCCGTCTGCCGTCCACCTCGGCCTCGGCGGACCGCCCGGCCGCCCTCGCCCGACGGCTCACGTACGGCTGGGGCGGCGCGTCGGGCAGGGACATCACGGAGGCGGGGTGCCGGCCGTCGCGGGCGGGCAGGCGCGGGGCGCCGTCGAGCGGGTCGGGGACGGCCTCGGCGAGGACCCGCAGCCACGCCTCGCGGTCGGTGCGCAGGGTCTCGCGCCGGGGGCCGTGACCGACGTAGAACTGGTAGGCCGCCCGGTGGTCGGACCGCAGCCGGTGGCTGAGCGCCCAGACGGCCGTGCCGGGCAGGCGCTCCATCAGGTGCGGGGTGAGGTCGCCCGCGTGCCGGTCCTTGTCCGTGACGGTGTGCAGCAGCGTGAGGACGTCCGTGGCGGGGCGCGCGGGATCGTCCCGCCACAGGAAGGTGACGAGGCGGTACGCCGGGTCGCCCGCGGGGTCGGCCTCGACCAGGGGCGTGCCGCCGGCCTCGATCCGGTTCCAGAAGTCCCGTTCGGCGCCCGGCACTTCGGCTCGTACGGCGTGCAGGAGTGTCCGCAGCAGCGGGCTTCGCACTGGGGTGGCCTCTCTCGGGTCGGGGGTGGCCGTGGGCGCGGCCGGGGATGTCGTACGCGGGTTCGGTGCTGCTGTCGTATGCGCGTCAGCGGGTGTCATACGCGCGTCCGTGGCTGCGTACGCGCGTCCGGTGCCGTCCGTCATACGCGCGTCGCCGCCGAGCGGCCCAGCAGGACCCAGAGGAGGAACGGGCCGCCGAGGACCGTCGTGACGACGCCGACCGGCAGTTCCGATCCGTCGAAGGCGATCCGCCCGAGCGTGTCCGCGACGACCACGAGCACCGCGCCGGTCAGCATCGAGCCGACCAGCGGCACCCGCAGCGGGCCCGCGAGGCGGGAGGCGATGACGGGTGAGGCGAGGGCGACGAAGCCGACGGGCCCGCAGACGCCGACCGCGAGGCCGGCGAGCGGGACGGCGAGGAGCAGGCAGATCAGGCGGGTGCGCCCGGCACGGGAGCCGAGCGAGGCGGCGGTGGCGTCGTCGAAGCGCAGGACGCCGAGGTGGCGGGCGACGGCGAGGGCGAGCGGGACGAGGACGGCGAGGCCGATGAGGACGGGCACGGCGACGGAGTAGCCACGGCCGTTGAGGCTGCCGGAGGTCCACACGTACAGCGAGCTGGCGGAGTTGAGGGAGCGCCGGGAGAGGACGACCTGGGTGGCGGCGGAGGCCAGCGCGGACATGGCGAGGCCGACGACGAGCACCCGGTAGCCGCGCTGGCCGAGCCCGCCGGAGACCAGCGTGACGACGACCACGGCGACGAGCGCGCCGATCGGGCCCGCCCACCAGGCGCCGAAGGACCCGGAGGCGCTGAAGGTGACGGAGACGAGGACGGCGGCGGTGGCGCCGTCGTTGACGCCGAGGAGTTCGGGGGTGGCGAGGCGGTTGCGGGCGAGGGTCTGCGTGAGGCACCCGGCGAGGCCGAGCGCGGCGCCCGCGGCGAGCCCGGCGACGATGCGGCCGAGCCGGAACTTCTGTACGAGCAGTACGTCGAAGTGGTCCCCCTGGCCGAGGACGGCCCGGAAGGTGCGGCCGACGCCCATCTCGCTCTGCCCGGCGTACGCGGAGAACACGACGGCGACCAGGAGGAGCGCGGCGAGCAGCAGCGCGGCGAGGGCGGCGCGGCGGGCGACGAGGAAGGAGAGGGGGCCGCGCCGCAGGACGTAGGTGCCGGCGGGGCGGGGGCGGGGGGTGCGCTGCTTCACCGGGCGGGTGTCGGGTTGCTCTGGGGGCCGTATGGTGCCGGTCCGTCCGGGGATTCGCAGGTCGCCGGGCTGTCCAGGGGTTCGCAGGGTGCCGCGCCGTTCGGGGAGGCGGAGGTCGCCCGGCCGATCGGGGCGCCGGAGGTCACCGGGCCGATCGGGGAGGCGGACGTCGCCGGTCCGTTCGGGAGTTCGTAGGGCGCCGGCCTGCCCGGGGAGGCGGAAGTCACCGGTCCGTCCGGCGAGGCGGAGGTCGCCGGCCCGCCCGGGGCGCCGCGGGACCCCGCCCCGTCCGAGGAACCGCAAAGCGCCAGTCAGGTGGCGCCGCCCGGAAGGGGCGCTCTCCTCCGTCGCGGGTTCCGTCATGCCCATCGTGGCGAACTGCCGGGAGCGGACGATGAGGATCAGTACGGGCGCGCCGATCAGCGCCACGATGACGGACACCGGCGCCTCGTACGGGCGGGAGACCACGCGGGCGGCGACGTCCGAGACGGTCAGGACGCAGGCGCCGATGAGGCCCGCGAGGAGCAGCCGGGCCGGCAGCCGGGTGCCCGCGAGGGCGCGGGCGAGGAAACCGGCGAGGAGGCCGAGGAACGAGATGGGTCCGGCGAGCGCGACGGCGGCGGCCGTGAGCAGGGTGACGCCGACGGCGACGACGGTACGGATCACGGGCGGCCGGTGGCCGAGACCGCGGGCGAGGTCGTCGCCGAGGGCGAGGGCGGACAGCGGGCGGGCGACCAGCAGGGCCACCAGGAAGCCGGCGGCGAGGACGGGCGCGAGCCGCCCCAGTTCGCCGTAGCCCTCGACGCCCGCGAGGGACCCGAGCACCCAGAAGCGGAACTTGTCGTACGTCTCCGCGGAGTTGACGACGATCACGCTGGTGAGACCGCCGAAGGTGGCGCCGAGCGCCGATCCGGCGAGCACGAGCCGCATGGGAGAGCCGCCGCCCTTGCGTCCGGCGATGAGCAGCACGAGGCCGCTGGCGACCACGGCACCGGCGAACGCGCAGCCGAGATAGGCGAAACCGGAATCGACTCCGAGCAGTGCGATGCCCGCGACGACGCCCAGTGAGGCACCGGCGTTGACGCCGAGCAGGCCGGTCTCGGCGAGCGGGTTGCGGGTGACCGCTTGGAGCAGGCACCCCGCGACGCCGAGCGCCCCGCCGACGAGCAGCGCGGTCAGGGTGCGGGGGATGCGCAGGTCGCCGACGACGAGGGCGAGGCGGGCGTCGTCGCGCGCACCCTCGCGGTTCAGGAGGTAGTCGAGGACTCCGCCCGGTCCGATCTCGCCGGCGCCGACGCAGAGCGAGAGGGCCACCAGGAGCAGCAGGGCGAGGGTGAATCCGGCGACTGCGAGGGCGACGGTGCGGGATCGGGGTGGCGTGGTGGGGGTGGCGGCGGGTGCGGGGCGCTCCGGTGACGACCCGTGGGCGTTCCTCCCGGTGTCCGCTTCGGGGTTGGCTTCCCGGTCCCTTTCGGCCAACTCGCCCGGCTTTTCGGGCTGTTGGGGTGCTCGGGGCGTGGTGCCCGCTGTCGGCGTGCGCATAAGGTGAGGCTAGCCTAACTATGTCGACAGGGTGGCGACCTCTGGGCAGTGGTTATACGTTAGGTTAGGCTTACCTAAAAAGTAGGGGGAGGTCGCTCACTCATGCCTGAGCACATACCGAACGGGGCGCCCGCCGAGGGCGAGTTCGCCGGGCGCACGGCTCTGGTGACCGGCGCGGGCCAGGGCATCGGCGCCGCCGTCGCCACCGCCCTCGCGGCCCGGGGCGCGCACGTCGTCGCCACCGACCGCTCGGCGCACGGCATCGACGAACTGGCCGCCGCCGCGCGGGGGACGAGCGTCTCCGCACGGGGAACGGTCGCCTCTGTACGGGGGGCGGCCACCTCCGCACGGGGTACGGCCACCTCCGCACCGGGGACGGTCGCGTCCGCACCGGAGACGGCCGGCGGCACGTGGGGGACTGCCGGCGGCACGCGGGGGACGGCCGGTGCCATCACGCCGCGCGTCATGGACGTCACCGACTCCGCCGCCGTCACCGCCCTCGTCGACGACGTCGTACGCGAGCACGGCGCCCTCGACCTCCTCGTGAACGTCGCGGGCATCCTGCGGACCGCGCCCGTCGCCGAACTGACCGACGCCGACTGGGCCGAGACCTTCGCCGTCAACACCACCGGCGTCTTCCACACCTCGCGTGCCGCCGCCGCCCACATGACGGCGCGCGGCTCCGGCTGCATCGTCACCGTCGCCTCCAACGCGGCCGGGATCCCCCGCACGGGCATGGCCGCGTACGCCGCGTCGAAGGCGGCGGCCACGATGTTCACCAAGTGCCTCGGGCTGGAGATCGCCCGCAGCGGGGTGCGGTGCAACGTCGTCGCGCCCGGGTCCACGGACACCGCCATGCAGCGGGCGCTGTGGCCCGAGGGGCACCAGGACGTGCCGCGCAGCGTCATCGACGGCGACCCCGCGACGTACCGCACCGGCATTCCCCTCGGCCGGATCGCCGCGCCCCAGGACGTCGCCGAGGCGGTGCTGTTCCTCGCCTCGGAGCGGGCCCGGCATGTGACCTTGCAGGAGTTGTACGTGGACGGGGGCGCGACGTTGCGGTGAGTCCCCCGGCGGGGCGGGGGCGGGGGACTTGACCGCCGCTGCGCGGCGGATGTCACCCTCCCACCCACCCGTTTGCCCCGCATCCCCCCGTACCGAACGAACCACCCCTCCCCGGACCCACCGCGGGGCGTACCCCGCCCCCAGAAACGGAGCCCCCGTGTCGACGGCACCCGAAGTCGCCACGCACGTCACGACGGCGGCCGAACAGGCCCACCCCGCCGTGGGTGCGGCCACCGCCCTCCTCGACGCCTACACCCCCGGCGAACGCTTCCTCGCGACACCCACCCGCACCCTCCTCTCCGAGGGCGGCGTCCACGCCCACGTGCCGCACGACGACAGACCCCTGCCGCACCGCGTGGCCGCCACCCTGGCCGGCGCCCGCCGCGCCGGGCTCGCCAGGCCGTACGTCGTCGGCGCCGTCCCCTTCGACCACACCGCGCCCGCCGCGCTCGCCGTCCCCGCGGCCGTGCGCACCGCGCCGCCGCTCACCGCGGACCCGCTCATCGCGCTGCCCGCCGAGACGCCGGACGCCACCGACTGGGACATCCGCCCGGTACCGGCCCCCGAGGAGTACGGCGCCGGCGTGGCCGCCGCCGTGGAGCGCATGTGGCGCGGCGACTTCAGCAAGGTCGTCCTCGCCCGCACCCTCGAACTGACCGCGCCCGCCCCGCTGAACATCCCCCTGATGCTCCAGCGCCTGGCCCGCCGCGACCCCTCCGGCTACACCTTCGCGCTGCCGACGGCCCCCGGCCGCACCCTGATCGGCGCCAGCCCCGAACTGCTCGTCTCGCGCCGCGGCCACCAGGTCGTCGCCAACCCCCTCGCCGGTTCGACGCCCCGCAGCGACGACCTCGCCGAGGACGTGCGCCGCGCCGCCGCGCTCCTGGAGTCCGCCAAGGACCTGCACGAGCACGCGGTCGTGGTCGACGCCGTGCACCAGGCGCTCGCCTCGTTCTGCACGGACCTGACCGTCCCGGCCCGCCCCACCCTGATCCGCACCGCCACCATGTGGCACCTGTCCACCACGGTCACCGGCACCCTCGCCGCCCCCGACGCCTCGGCCCTCGAACTGGCCTGCGCCCTGCACCCCACCCCCGCGGTCTGCGGCACCCCGACCGCCACCGCCCGCGAGGTGATCCGCGAGACCGAGCCGTTCGACCGCGGCTTCTTCACCGGCATGATCGGCTGGGGCGACGCGAACGGCGACGGCGAGTGGGTCGTCACGATCCGCTGCGCCGAGGCCGAGGAGCGCTCCCTGCGGCTGTACGCGGGCGCGGGCGTCGTCGCCGCGTCGGACCCCGCGGCGGAGACCGCGGAGACGGGCGCGAAGTTCCGCACGTTCCTGAACGCGGTGGGAGCCGAGCTGTGAGCACCCCCGAGGCGCCGACGTGGCCCGAGGAGTTCGCCGCCCGCTACCGCGAGGCCGGCTGGTGGCGCGGCGAGACCTTCGGCCGGATGCTGCGCGAGCGCGCGGCCGAGCACCCCGACCGGATCGCGATCGTCGACCCCGCGGGGGACCCCGCCGGGGACCCGGCCGGGTCCCGCCGCTGGACGTACGGCGAACTGGACCGCCGGGCCGACCGCCTCGCGGCCGGCCTGCTCGCCCGCGGCATCACCAAGGGCGACAAGGTGGTCGTCCAACTCCCCAACATCGCCGAGTTCTTCGAGACCGTCTTCGCCCTGTTCCGCATCGGCGCCCTGCCGGTCTTCGCGCTGCCCGCGCACCGCGAGACGGAGATCCGCTACTTCTGCGAGTTCACCGAGGCCGCCGCGTACGTCATCGCCGCCGAGGACGGCGGCTTCGACTACCGCGACCTGGCGGCGCAGGTCCTGGCCGCCGTCCCCACCCTGCGCCACGTCTTCGTGGCCGCCGGCGACCCGGGCGCCTTCGAGGCCCTGTCCGACGTACCCGTCGACCCGAACACCGACCCGATCACCGATCCGGTCACCGGCCCGGTCAGCGACCCGATGAGCGACCCGATCACCGTCCCTGACCCGCCCGGCCCCTCCGACCTGGCCTTCCTCCAGCTCTCCGGCGGTTCCACGGGCGTCCCGAAGCTGATCCCGCGCACGCACGACGACTACATCTACTCGCTGCGCGGCTCGAACGAACTCTGCGGCGTCGACGCGTCGTCCGTGTACCTGGTCGCCCTCCCCGCGGCGCACAACTTCCCGCTCTCCTCGCCCGGTTCGCTCGGCGCGCTGTACGCGGGCGCCCGCGTCGTGCTCTGCCCGCGGCCCGCCCCCGAGGTCGCCTTCCCGCTCATCGAGTCCGAGGGCGTCACCATCACGGGCCTGGTCCCGCCGCTCGCCCTGGTCTGGACGGAGGCGGCGCCTTCATCGACGTACGACCTGTCCAGCCTGGAGGTGCTGCTGGTGGGCGGCGCCAAGTTCAGCGAGGAGGCGGCGCGGCGCGTGCGGCCCGCGCTGGGCTGCACGCTCCAGCAGGTCTTCGGCATGGCGGAGGGCCTGGTCAACTACACGCGTCTGGACGACCCGGACGAGACGATCGTGACCACGCAGGGCCGGCCGATCTCCCCCGACGACGAGATCCGGATCGTCGACGACGAGGACAACGACCTGCCCGTCGGCGCGAGGGGCCACCTCCTGACCCGCGGCCCGTACACGATCCGCGGCTACTGGAAGGCGCCCGAGCACAACGCCCGCTCCTTCACCCCGGACGGCTTCTACCGCACCGGCGACATCGTCCGCCTCACCGGGACGGGCCACCTGGTCGTCGAGGGGCGGGCGAAGGACCAGATCAACCGCGGCGGCGAGAAGATAGCGGCCGAGGAGGTCGAGAACCACCTCCTCGCCCACCCGTCCGTGCACGACGCCAACGTCGTCGCCGAACCGGACCCCTACCTCGGCGAACGCACCTGCGCGTACGTCATCCTGCGCGCCGGCGCGGAGCCGCTGAAGCCGGTGGCGGTCAAGAAGTTCGTACGCGGACGGGGCCTCGCGGCGTACAAGGTGCCGGACCGCGTCGAGTTCGTGGAGGCGTTCCCGCAGACGGGCGTCGGCAAGATCTCGAAGAAGGACCTGCGGGCGGCGGCGTCCGCCACGCGGACACCCGTCCCACAGCCCGGGGACGCGTCCCAGCCCACGCAAACCTGAACCGGCGCGCCTGGGCCCGCGAGCCTGCATGCACGTCTGAACGCGCACCCTCAACGCACACCTGAACGGAACACGTCACCACCATGGCCCTGCCCGCCATCGCCCCGTACCCGATGCCGTCCGCCGACGAGCTGCCCGCCAACCGGGTCGACTGGAACGTCGACCCGGCCCGCGCCGTGCTCCTCGTGCACGACCTGCAGAACTACTTCCTGTCGGCGTACGACCGCGACGCCTCCCCCGTGCCGGAACTGCTCGCGCACGTGGCCGAGTTGAAGCGGACGGCGGACCGGCTCGGCGTGCCGGTCCTGCACACCGCGCAGCCGGGCGGCCAGACACCCGAACAGCGGGGCCTCCAGCAGGACTTCTGGGGTCCGGGCCTGCCGGACGACGAGCAGGCGGCGGCGCTCGCCCCGGAGATCGGCCCGGCGCCCGCCGAGACGGTCCTCACCAAGTGGAAGTACAGCGGTTTCGTCCGCACCGACCTGCTGGAGCGGCTGCGCGAACAGGGCCGCGACCAGCTGGTCATCACCGGCGTCTACGCCCACATCGGCGTCCTGATGACGGCGTGCGACGCGTGGATGCAGGACATCCAGGCGTTCGTGGTGGCCGACGCGGTGGCCGACTTCTCGGCGGACGACCACGCGATGGCGCTGCGCTGGGCGGCGGGCAGGTGCGCGGTGGTCACGACGACGGCGAGGGTCTTCGACGACGCCGGCCACGACGCGATCTGAAGACTCAGGCCCCTGAGGCCCCTGAGGCTCTGAGGGCCCTGAGGCCCCTGAGGCTCTGAGGGCCCTGAGGGCCTGACAGGCCTGGTGGCCCTACCTGTCCCTGACTGACCCTGACTGCCCTGACGGCAAGGAGCGACACCGTGACCACGACCCCTCTGACCCTCGACCAGCTGCGCGCGGACGTGGCCGACGTCCTCGGCGAGGACCCGGCGGACATCCCCGTGGACGAGAACCTCGTCGACTACGGCCTCGACTCCGTACGGCTGATGAGCCTGCTGGGCCGCTGGCGCCGCGACCACGGCGTGACGGCGTCGTTCGCGGACCTGGCGGAGCAGCCGGCGCTGGAGAAGTGGGTGCCGCTGCTGACGCGGGAGGCGTAGGTCCCGCCCGGCGCGCGCAGAAGGCGGAGTCCGTTCAGAAGGCGGAGTTGTCGAACCACCGGTCGAGCAGCTCCGGGTCGCCGGCGGTCCGGAAGGCCTCCGCGTCGCGCCCGAGCCGCCCATAGAGCAGCAGGAGCAGATCGGCGGCGGCCCCGCGCACGGAGGCGTCGGCGTCCTGCCCGGTGGCGCGGATGAGCCCGAACCCGTCGCTCCGCAGCTGTACGAGCCACTCCTGACCGGTGTCGTCGGCGCGGAACCGGAGGACTTGGTCCCGGCCGCGCAGTCGGGCGACGCCGGGGGCGAAGGGCGTGGCGTAGGGCAGATTGACGAGGAACTCGTCCACGCCGTCGGCCGCGAGCACCGGGTCGATCACGGTCGGCAGCCCCAGGGCGGCCTCGGCGTCGGTGCGGTGCACCAGGGTCTCGTACAGCATGCGCCGGACCCAGAAGCGGGCGTGCGGGTCGGCGCCCCAGGTCCACATGGGCCCGTCGGTGTCGACCTCGGCGAAGGCGCGGGCGGCCAGCTCGGCGCCGGCGACGAGCCAGGCACCGTACGCGTCCTCGCGCTCGGGCAGATCGAGTTGGACCTCCCGAGTGCGGGGCGCTTCCTGGACCCCGGCGCGCAGCAGGGCGGCGAACCACCGCTGCACGCCCCCGGTGTGCCGGACGAGATCGAGGAGCGTCCAGCCCGGACAGCCGGGCACGGGAGCGGAGAGATCACCCCGTTCGAGGAGGGCGGCGAACCGCCGGGTCTCACGGGCGACGGCGTCGGCGTGCACGTCCGCGCCAAGCCCACTTCGAGGAACGCCGCCGCCACCAAGGTCACCGGACACAGTCACGCGCACCCCCTCCCCCTTCGGCTTCCATACCGGCTTCCGTACCGACTTCCGTGCCGGCCGTGTCGAGGGCGTGGGTGAGCGCGTTGAGCCGGGAGCGCAGGTCGCGTACCTCGTCCAGGGAGAGCCCGGTGGACGAGGCGATGGTGCGCGGCACGGCGAGGGCCTTCTCCCGCAGCGCGACGCCCTGCCCCGTGGGCCGCACCGAGACGGACCGCTCGTCCTCGACGCTGCGCTGCCGCTCCACGTACCCGGCGGCCTCCAGCCGCTTGAGCAGCGGGGACAGCGTCCCGGAGTCCAGCCGCAGCCGCTCCCCGATCTTCTTGACGGGCAGCTCGCCGTGCTCCCAGAGGACGAGCATGACGAGGTACTGGGGGTAGGTGAGCCCGAGGTCCTTCAGGGCGGTCCGATAGACGCCGTTGAATGCGCGGGCGGCGGCGTGCAGCGAGAAGCAGACCTGCTGGTCGAGCCGTAGAAAGTCCTCGTCCCGGTCCGCGCCACCGCGCGGCGCGCGGGACTCCTTGACGTTGTCCATCCCCCCACCCTACCGCCACCCACCTACACACAACCAAGTCACGCACAATTAGGTTGCACACAACTAAATAGCGTGCTCTACTAAACACCTCGGTTCCCACGGGTGACCGGGAACGGAACCGCGAAAACCAGCAGGAAGAAGGAGAATCATGGACGCGCTGTACACCGCTGTGGCCACCGCCAACGGCCGCGAGGGCCGCGCCGTCAGCTCCGACGGCCAGATCGACCTCCCGCTCGGCTTCCCCACCGCCCTCGGCGGCAACGGCAAGGGCACCAACCCCGAGCAGCTCTTCGCGGCGGGCTACGCGGCCTGCTTCGCCAGCGCCATGGGCAACATCGCGCGCCAGGAGAAGATAGACGTCTCGGACGTCTCGGTGACGGCGGAGGTCAGCATCGGCAAGGACACGGACGGCGGCTTCGGCCTCTCCGTGATCATGCGCGCGGAACTCCCCGACCACCTCCAGGGCCCCGCCGGCGAGGAGCTCCTCAAGAAGACCCACGCCTTCTGCCCCTACTCCAAGGCCACGCGCGGCAACATCCCCGTGGAACTTGTCATCGAGTAACCACCCCCGCCCTTCACCTCGGCACCCCCGAACGACCACCCGCTACACTGACGGCGGTGACGCGCTCCCCAGGGACCCGCGCCACCATGCCTCGCCTTCGTAGCTCAGGGGATAGAGCACCGCTCTCCTAAAGCGGGTGTCGCAGGTTCGAATCCTGCCGGGGGCACCAGGTCAGCAGGGCTGAGGCCCAGGTCACGGAGCAAGTCTCCGGTCCTGGGCCTTTGTTGTGCGCACTCTGGCTACACCCTCAGACGGCCTCGCTATACCTCGCTATACCTCACTACCGAAGGTCACCGTCCAAATATCGTCCAAGCGGTCGTCGCGTTTCCGCAGGTGGCGGCCGGAAAACGCGCTTCTGAAGCCTCAGCGGGCGGGCCCCGCCCAGGGGTCGACGATGGGCGGGTCACGGCGGGCGTCTGCCGGGGCGTGCGCCGCACGAAGGTGGGCAGCCGAGGGCATTTCATGTGCCACCAGACGACCGCCCCACCTGCCGAAAGGGACTCCTTCGGCATGGACGTGCCCGGGCACTCCTTGGTGATCGGCGCGTCGCAACGCCAGCAGAACCGTGTGGCCTCGGTCATCGGCAGTCCTCTTCGCTGGGCTCGTAGCGCTTCAACAACGACGGCACGCCGCGCAGGGCGCGACACAAGCGGGCCCGCTCCTCGCACTTCCCGGGGCCGCAACCGGGGCAGTCGGCCTGGTGGGCACGAATACGCCCCTCCAGCAGGTACGCGGCCGCTTCCGGACCGTAGATCCAGGTGACCCGACCACTCGGTGGCGCGCTCACAGATCGGCCTCCTGGGTGATGCTGAGTCCGAAGCCGATGAGGGCCTCGACGGTGGCGGGCTCACACAGGTCACCTTCGAACCGCGGTGGCACCACCCAATGAGTGCCCGGCGGCTTCGTGCGGCCCATCCTCGGGACGCCGAGATAGTTGCCCACTCCCAGGCGCGGGGCGACGTCCTGGTACTTCCAGACATGCCCGGTCCGATGGGTCCGCATCAGGATGTCGAAGGTGCCGACCATCGCCCGGCCGTCGAAGAAGGCGGGGCCGTTGAGGAACCGGGTGAGCCGCTCGGTGATCTCCGGCGGGTCGTACGTGCCCACCGCCGCGAGGACGAGCCGCGCGGGCAGGCGCGCGGCCTCGAACCGCCGACCGAGCGGGAGCAGGGCCACGCCGGTGTCCGCCCATTCACGCCGGGCCTGCTCGGGTGCCTGTTGAGCACAGGCGAGCCATGTCGCGATCTGGTCCACGTCTTGTCGCGCGATCATCGGAGCCCTCACAGTCTGGTGGCTTGCCTCACACCGGTGACCGTAGGGGCCTCTGCCGGGCTCACCCGAGCTGATAGTTCGGGTGGACCACAAGCTCGTCAGCTACATGAGTCCGATACGCACTGCCAGCTGCTCCGCCTGCCGGGCGTGCATCGCCCGTGCCCGTCGGATCACTGTCAGCACCAGCTGCCGAGCGAGCGGCGTCCGAGCGAGATCCTCAGGGGCAATGGCCTCCAGCCCGAGGAGGGCCAGCAGCGCGGCCGCATCGTCCCGACGCTGGCTGTGGCAGGCCGCCACCTCCAGGCCGAAGGTGAACTCCCGTTCCAGCGAAGGTAGTCCGCTGACGTCGATGGCATCCGCCGTGTGAAGCGCCTCGCCGGTCTCGCCCGCTTCCATCTCGATGGACAGAGCGTGCAGTGCGATGTTCGTCGGCCCGAACACCGTCCACCCGATGTTGCTGTCGTCGGGCACCGCGCGTGCCGCGGGCCCTGCGTGCTGGACGAGTCGCTCGCGCGCTTCCCACCAGCGACGCCGACGAGAGGCGCCGACGACAGCCACGAGCTGGAGAGCGCCTCGCATCGCTGTTCGCTCGACCTCTCGCATCCGCGCGTCGACTACGTCTTCTGCCGCCCGCAGCGCGAGTTCCTCAGCCTCTGCCGGTTGGCCAGCAGCGAGCAGGACGTGTCCGAGGTTCCACTGGGCGGCTGCGATGCGCAGTGGGTCATCGGCGTCCTCGGCAGCTCGCATCGCCCGATCTGCCGCGATGGTTGCAAGGTCGACGCGGCCGGTACGGCGCAGGTAGGAGCGGAGCAGGCAGTACAGGTCTGCGGCTGCCCGAAGAGTGCTGCGCCCCTCGACCGGATCGGGTCCGGTTCGAGCGGCACGCGCGGCGTGCTCCACATCGGCGACCAGTTCCGGCAGCGTCTCGGCCGCTTGGGTGAATCGGTCCCCTGCGGTTTGCCAGGAATGCCAGGCGGCCTCGACCCGGCCCCTCAGCTCGGCCGCTGTGGCGGGCGTACGGCTGAGGGCTGGACCGTAGCCGAGGAGCGCACGGCCGACCGCGTCCTCCGCCGTGTCCGTCAGCTCTTCCTCTTCCGGCGGCTGCTCCGACAACAGGGCAGCGGTGGGAACCCCCAACTCCTGAGCCAGCGCGTACAAGATGGGCACCGACGGAACCTTCAGACCGCGCTCGATCTGGGACAGGTAATCGGGAGAAATGCCCACTAGCCCGGCTACCGCGTCTTGCCGTCTCCCTCCGCGGTAATGCCTGATCCGGTCCCCGATGGGAAGGTCTGACGCCACCATGCGCCCGCTCCTTGCTCGCTCTGCCTGAGCGTAGGGTGCCCGCTACGCGGGGACACAGGAATGCAGCGAGAGAGGGGGCGCCGTGACGGAGCTGGTGCTGTGGGACATCGACCATACGCTGATGGCCACGGGCGGCCTGGGGCGTGAACTGTGGGCCCAGGCCTTCGAGGAGGTGACCGGGGTCGAGCTGAGAGAACAGGCGTCCGTCACCGGGTCGACGGAGCGCGTCATCCTGCGGGAGACCGCGCGCCTGCACGACCTCCCCTACAGCGATGAGCTGTTCGAGTCCTTCGCCAGTGCTCTCGGCGGCGTACATGTCCGGCGGGCCGCCGAGTTGCGCGAGCGCGGGCACGCGTTGCCCGGGGCCGCCGCTGTCCTCGCTCGCCTCGCGAAGCAGGGCATGCGGCAGACCGTGGTGACGGGCAATGTGCGCGGGGCCGCCGAGGTGAAGCTCGCGGTCTTCGGCCTTGATGACTACATGCGACTCGACGAGGGGGCTTACGGCGAGGATGGGGAGGAGCGCCCCGAGCTGCTGCGTGCGGCGCTGGCACGATCCTCGATTCGGGCCGAGGCCGCGGTGTTTCTCGGTGATACCCCTGCGGACGTCGCGGCGGGGCTGGAGGCGGGTGTGCGGCTGGTCGCCGTAGCCACGGGGAAGACTTCAGCGGCCGAGCTGCGCGGCGCTGGCGCTGATGCAGTACTGGAAGATCTAGCGGACACAGATCATGTGATCACGGTCATCCGGTCCATGGCTCGTACCTGACGAAAGGGCTCCCTTCCGCCAAAAAGGAGGGAAGACCCGGGGCGGCCGTCAGGCCTACTGCTCCGCCCCCGTGAACCGGTCCAGGCCCAGGACCGCCAGCAGTTGCAGCTTTTCGTGGGCCTCTGTGCGGGGTGGGGCCGTGAGGACCAGGAGGGTCTGGGACTGGTCCTCGGTGAACAGGGCCTGGCAGTCCAGTTCGATGGGGCCCAGTTCCGGGTGGATCAGTGTCTTGTGGTCCTCGAAGCGCTGGGCGACCTCGTGCCGGTCCCACAGCTCCGCGAACTCCGCGCTCAGCTTCCGCAGGCTCCGCGCGAGGTCGCCGGCCCGGGAGCGCGGGCCGCGCAGCCCGTACGCGGCGCGCAGGCTCGCGACCAGCGCCCGGCTCTGCCGGTCCCGGTCGGCCTCGGGGTAGCGCGACCGCTCCCCGGGGTCGGTGAACCAGCGGTGGATCATGCTGCGGTCGGCTCCCGTGTAGCCCGACGCGTCGCCCAGCAGCGCAGCGGCCATCCTGTTCTGTACGAGCGTCTCGCCCAGCTCGGACAGGATGAGCGCCGGGGTGTCGTCGAGGCGGTCGAGGACCCGCAGCAGCGCCGGCGCGACATGCGGCGCGGACGACGCCGTCGTCGGCGCGTTGTGCCCCGCGACCCGGTACAGGTACCGGCACTCGTCGCCGGTCAGCCGCAGCGCCCGGGCCAGCGACCCCAGCATCTGCTCGCTCGGCTGCGGGCCGCGCCGCTGTTCGAGGCGGGTGTAGTAGTCGGTCGACATCAGGGCGAGGGACGCGACCTCCTCCCGTCGCAGGCCCCGGGTCCGCCGGCGCGCACCGGCGGGGAGCCCGACGTCCTGCGGCTGGAGCTCCTCGCGGCGGCGGCGCAGGAAGTCGGCCAGGGCTGCACGGTCCATGGCCCGAGTATCGCCCGCCGGCCCGGGGCGAGCCAGGGATCGCCGGTCCCCCGATGAGTGGTCCCTGCCCCCGCCGCGGCCGGCTGGCCACAGTGGACCCATGAACATCTCCGGAAACACCGTCTTCATCCCCGGCTCCACCAGCGGCATCGGCCTCGCCCTCGCCCTGGAGCTGAAGGCCAGGGGCAACACCGTGATCGTCGGCGGCCGGCGCGCCGAGGCCCTGGAGCGGATCGCCGCCGAGCACCCCGGCGTCGACACCGTGCGGATCGACACCACGGACCCCGCGAGCATCGCGTCGGCCGCCCGGCAGGTCCTCGCCGACCACCCCGACCTCAACGTCCTCATCACCATGGCCGGCGTGATGCGGGTCGAGGACTGGCACGAGCCCGCGTCCTTCCTCGCCTCCGCCGAGTCCACCGTCACGACGAACGTCCTCGGGCCGATCCGCCTCATCGCCGCGTTCATCGAGCACCTCCGTACGCGGCCGGACGCCACGATCATGACCGTCTCCTCGGGCCTCGCCTTCGCGCCGCTGAAGGCGACGCCCAGCTACAACGCCTCCAAGGCCGCGATCCACATGCTCAGCGAGTCGATCCGGCTCCAGCTCGCCGACACCTCGGTGAAGGTCGTGGAACTCGAACCGCCGGCCGTCCGCACCGCCCTCATGCCGGGCCACGAGGACAACGAGTCGGCCATGCCGCTCGACGAGTACATCGCCGAGACGGTCGCCCTCTTGGAGTCCCGGCCCGACGCGAAGGAGATCCAGGTCGAGCGCGTGAAGTTCCTGCGCTACGGCGAGGCCCGCGGCGACTACGACGAAGTCGTCGCCGCGCTGAACAGCACCGACCCGCACGGGAAGTGACGGGTCCGGACCGGCGGCCATGTGAGGGCCGGGCGGAGGGGTAGGGCGGCTTGACCCTGACACCGTGACAACCTCTTGGCTGGGGCGCGGAGGTGGTCCTCATGATCACGAATGACACGGCTGTCCTGGGCCGGGCGCTGGAGGACGACCGCTCGTCCGTGCGGCTGCGGGCCGCGCTGGCGATCGGGACGACGCCCGATGCCCGGTTCGTCGACCGGCTCGTCGAGCGGTGTGCCGTCGAACCCGACTTCTCCGTCCGCGAGATGCTCACGTGGGCGCTCACCCGGCATCCGGCGGCCGTGACCGTCCCGGCGTTGATCGGTGAGGTCGGCTCGGAGTGCGCGCAGGCGCGTGCGCAGGCGCTGCACACGCTGTCCAAGATCGGGGACGGGCGCGCGTGGCCGGCCATCACGCGGGCGGTTCTGTGCGACGCCGACGACGAGGTGGCGCGGACCGCCTGGCGGGCGGCCGTCGCACTGGCCCCGGAGGGGGAAGCGGCCGAGCTGGCCGCCGTACTGGTGACACAGCTGGGGCGCGGCGGAGGTGAGACCCGGCGCAGTCTCAGCCGGGCGCTCGTGGCGCTCGGCGAGGTGGTCTCGACGCCCCTGCGGGTCGCGGCAAAGGGCGCCGACCCGCACGTACGGGCCCACGCGCTCGCCACGGAACAGTTGCTGCGGGACCCGGAGATGGGATTCGAGTACGCCGTGGAGGAGGCCAAGCGCGTTGTGGCCCTCGGCGGGGAGGAACGGGTCGCCGCCGATGGCCGGCTCGGTGGGGGTGGCTGACTCGGCGGGCAACTCCGTGCGGGCGGCATTCGGCCGCGGGCCGGCTCGGCGGGGGTGAGGTGGCCCGCTGGGGGTGCCCGACTTGGCCCGGGAGTTCGGCCCGGCCGGGGGGGCGGCCGTTCGGCGAGAACAGCTGACCTGGTGGGGGCGGCTGACCTGGTGGGGGCGGCTGACCCGGTAGGGGCGGCTGCTCCGGTAGGGGCGGCTGCTCCGGTGGGGTGGCCAGCTCTAGGGGTGGTGGCCGACTCACGGGGGGCCGACTCGCCGGGGGGGGCTGGCTCGCAGGGGGGGGCTGGCTCGGCGCGGTGCCGGACTTGGCGGGGGGGGATCGGTCCGGCGGGTGTGGCTGACGAGGCGGGGTCCTTGCCCCGTTGGGTGGCCTGGGGTGGCGGTCAGGACGGAAGGGGGAGGCGGGTCGGGAGAGGGGGCTGGCGGGGGCGGCCGGTTGTGGGTAACGGGGGATACCGTCGGAGGGGGCCGGAGGGGTGTGCGGGGTGCGGGGAGAGAGGGCGTGGGGTGCGGTGTTGATCGGTGAGGTGGCTCGGCGGTCCGGCGTCAGCGCCCGCATGCTCCGGCATTACGAGTCGCTCGGACTCGTGCGGCCCACGGGGCGTACCGTCGGCGGCTACCGGGAGT
Organism: Streptomyces sp. NPDC005898; assembly: GCF_040629635.1. Taxonomy (NCBI): domain Bacteria; kingdom Bacillati; phylum Actinomycetota; class Actinomycetes; order Kitasatosporales; family Streptomycetaceae; genus Streptomyces; species Streptomyces sp. NPDC005898. Next base: position 152,245 of record NZ_JBEXWC010000012.1, read on the forward strand.
ACTCCGGGGAGGACATCCGGCGGATCTTCCACATCGAGAGCCTGCGGTCGTTGGGGCTCTCGCTGCGGGAGATCGGGCGGGCCCTCGACGACCCCGGCTTCACGCCCTCGGCGCTCGTCGACGACCTCGTCCAACAGACGCGGGAGCGCATCGCGCGGGAGACGGAGCTGCTCACCCGGCTCAGCCGGGTCGGTGCCGCCGGGCCCCACGACTGGGAGGACGTGCTCCACGTCGTCGCGCTGCTCCAGGCGTTGGGGTCCAAGAGCGCGGGGAGGCGCCAGCGTGCGGCCCTGTCCTCGGGGCAGCCGGCCGCGGGCCAGGAGGCCCCCGTGGAAGCGCTGGTGGAGGCCGCGCTGCGGGAGGCGGACCCGGTGGTCGCCGGAACCCTGCGGTGGGCCTTGGCGCGTGCGGGCGGCAGCGGGTGGGAGTTGCTGGCGGAGGGGCTCGGCTCGGCGGACGCCGACGTGCGCAAGCGGGCCGTCCAGAGCCTCGCCGAGATCCCGGACGCCGGGGCGACCAGGCTGCTGGGGGACGCCCTCGCTCACACCGACGTCGTGGTCCGCAGGTACGCGGCCCTGGCCCTCGGCGCACGGCAAGCGGCCGCCCCGCCCCCGCCGCCCACCGGGCCCCACCCCGGAACGGCTACGGACCCTCGCGCCGACCCGCCACCCCCTACGCCCACCACCCCTGCCCCGAACGCCGACCCCCGTACACACACGCTCACCGACACCGACCCGCGCACCACCCCGCCCACTGCCCCCGACCCGTACTCCGACCCCCGTACAGACACACTCACCGACACCGACACCGGCCCACGCACCACCCCGCCCCCCGCCACGCCCACCACCCCTGACCCGTACGCCGACTCACGCCCCCGCCCCGACCCACGCACCGCCCCTCCCCTCGACCCGCATCCCGACCCGCTCCCCGACCCGCTCGTCGTTCCCCTCGTCGGCACTCTGCTCGACATGGTCGTGGCGGAGGTGAACGACGTGGACGCGGCCGACGTGTTGGGCGTGCTCGCGGGGCGGGGGGCCGAGTGGGCGGAGCGGATCGCCGTCCTGTTCGTCGATCGCCTCGACCGCGCCGCCGACTCCCCCGGCGCGCGGCGGCGTCTGACGCAGGCGCTCGCGGACATCCCCGGACCCACCGCGTCACGCACCCTCGCCCAGCTGGCGCACGACGAGGACCGCGCGGTTTCCCTCACCGCGACCTACCTCCTCGGCAGGCGCGACCCGGGGTGACCACCCACCCCCTGCCGGGGTGGGGACCGCGAGGCGGTACGGCCGGTCGGAGCCGGGCGAGGTCGCCGCGCGGCCGGATTCGCCTGCGTTCCGCTCCCTTCGGGCTCGCGCCCCACAGCCCTGAGGGGCGGCCGACCAAGGCAGGTGCGCTTCGCGCTCTCGGCCTACGGCCACATCCGGATGCCGGTCACCCCACGGGGCAACCGCCCAGGATCCCTTACGGAAGCGATTCCGTGACGCAGATCACGCCAATGTGCTGCCCGCAGGCGATGAGTAACGGTCCTGTCCGGCGTCTTACCCATGACCGCACCCACCGCCGGAAAGGAACCGCCGTGAGCGACGCCGCAGTGAAGGGCCCCGCCAGCTACTTCCCCTCGATCGAGAAGAAGTACGGGCGGCCCGTCGAGGAGTGGAAGCAGCTGGTGCGGGACTCGCCGCTGACCCGGCACATGGAGCTGGTGGCCTGGCTCAAGACCGAGCACGGCATCGGCCACGGCCACGCCAACGCCCTCGTCGCCCACACCCTCGCCGAGGCACGGGAGGCGTGAGGGGGGCATCGGCCGGTACGGGCGGTTTGGCGGTGCGGGTACGGGTACCCGCACCGCCACGCGCAGGGGGCGCCCGGGAGTGTCCTGCGCCAGGCTCTCCTCGTTGGAAAAGCAGCGTGGAGAGCTGCCTCTCCTGCCGTCGGCCGCACCGCGACCGCCGGTTGCGCTGATGCCGTCGGCCCCCAAAGCGCCGCCGGCCCCACAAGTCCACAACCGCCGCCCCGCACACAAGCGCCGCCCCACACACAAGTGCCGCTCCAAGCACAAGCGCCGCCGCGCGGACGCCCCGCCGCCCCGTCTACGCCGTAGGCCCCGCGCACTCCGACGTCGACCGGGCGCGGGCCAAACTCTCGTCCAGCGCCTTGCGGACCTCTTCGGGCAGGTCACCGGCGCAGCCCCAGGCCACGATCAGGTCCGCCACCCGGCTCAGTTTGATGTTGGTGTGCTGCGAGGTCTCCCGCAGCACCGTCCACCCCTGGTCCGGGGTCAGCCGGCCCATCGCGACGACGATGCCGATCGCCTGGTCGATCGTGGCGTGGGACTCCACCGCCTGCTCCAGCTGGCTGACCTTGCGTTGCAGCGCGATGACCTTCTCGCCCTGCGCCGCCGCGTCCCGCGCCACCGCGTCCTGCGGCTCGACCGGTGGTCGTCGCTCCGGATCTCTGTCTGATGACGTCACATCGCCTCCGGGGGTAGCAGCCAGCGCCAGAATGCCACGGCGTATTCATCGGAGCCTATGCTTCCCGCCGGGCGGGCGTCCCGGCCGCCCCACCACCGGGACCACCGGGACCACGGAGAGCGGGGGACGGCATGAGCGCCACGGGCACCACGGCGGGACCGACTCCGCCCACGGCCCCCCGTTCGCCCCTGCGCGTGCCCGCGTTCCGCCGCTTCCTGCTCGCCCAGCTCGTCTCCGCCACGGGTTCAGCGATGGCGCCGCTCGCCCTCGCGTACGCGGTGATCGGCGCGGGCGGCGGGGCCGGGGCGCTCGGTGTCGTGCTCGCCGCGAACACCGTGCCCACCGTGGTCTTCCTGCTCGCCGGCGGTGTCCTCGCCGACCGGGTCTCGCGCAGCCGGCTGCTGTGCGGCGGCAACCTCCTCGCGGCGGCCGCACAGGGCGTACTGGCCCTGCTGGTGGCCACCGGGCACGCGGACACGGCCCGGATCGCGGCCTGCGGCTTCGTCTCCGGTGTCGCGGTGGCCCTGACCGCGCCCGCCGCGCAGGGCGTCCTCACGCGGCTCGTCGCACCCGGGCAGCTCCAGCGGGCCAACGCCCTGCTGCGGCTGCCCACCAACGCCGTCAAGGTGGTGGGGCCCGTCGCCGGCGGTCTGCTCGTCGCCGTCGGCGGCCCGGCATGGGCGCTCGGTCTCGACGCGCTCACCTTCGTCGCCGCCGCCCTGCTGCTGCTCGGGCTGCGGCTCGGCGCCCCCGCCGTCCGCGGCGGCGCCCTCGCGGATCTGCGGGCGGGCTGGACGGGGTTCTGGTCGCGGACGTGGCTGTGGACGTACACGGCCGCCGGGACCGTCCTGGTCGCCGCCTTCCTCGCGGGCTACCAGCTGCTGGGCCCGGTGGTCGCCGAGGAGCACTACGCGGGCGCCCGCACCTGGGGGCTGGTCCAGGGCGCGTTCTCCTTCGGGCTGCTCGCGGGCGCGCTCGTGTGCCTGCGGTGGAAGCCGCGCCGGCTGCTCGTCGTGGCGGTGACGGCCAGTTCGGGGCTCGCGCTGCCCCTCGTGGCCCTGGCGGCCGGCCTGGCGCCGCCCTGGCTGCTGCTGTGCGCCGCGCTCGCGGGCGTGTGTCTGGACGTCGCGGGCGTCACCTGGGTCACGGCCTTCCAACAGCAGGTGCCCGATGACGAGTTGGGGCGGATGAGCGCCTTCAACCAGGTCGGCGAGCGGCTCGCCGTCCCCGTCGGCTACCTTGTCGTCGCGTTGTTCTCGCACGCGTTCAGCGACCGGTCCGTGCTCGTGGTGTGCGCGGCGATCATCGTGGCGGCCACCGCCCTCAACCTGTGCGTACGCGACATCCACCGCGTCCGGCGACTCAACGGGCCCCTCACAGAAGGCAGTTGATGCTTCCGCACTATCCCCGAATGACATCGGGGCAGTGCGTCCCGCGCTCCCGATACTCGTCCCGACCGGAGGCCGCACCCGCAGGCCTCCATCCCGGAAGGGACACACCCCACATGAACAGAACCAGAGTCCTCGCGGCCCTCGGCACCGCGGCCCTCGTCGCCGGCCTGACCGCCCCCACGGCGTTCGCGGCCCCGGCCCCGGCCGCCGACCAGCCCCCCTCCGCGCTCCGGACCTCCTCGTACACCCCCTCCTCGCACGGCGGCGAGAGCCAGGCCGCCAACCGGCAGTTCTTCGAAGCCGTCATGAAGTCGGCGCTGAAGAAGCAGGCGGCGAAGCCCGGCATCCAGGCCGTCACCGTCACCTACAGCACGCGCCGGGCGCCCAGCTTCCGCGGCCAGATAGCGCAGAGCACCCAGATCTGGAACTCCTCCGTGAACAACGTGAAGCTCCAGGAAGCCGGCAGCGGCACGGACTTCGAGTACCGCGAGGGCAACGACCCGCGGGGCTCCTACGCCTCCACCGACGGGCGGGGGCACGGCTACATCTTCCTGGACTACCGGCAGAACCAGCAGTACAACTCCGTGCGCGTGACCGCGCACGAGACGGGTCACGTCCTCGGGCTGCCCGACCACTACTCGGGCCCGTGCAGCGAGCTGATGTCGGGCGGCGGCCCCGGAACGTCCTGCACCAACCCGCGGCCCAACGCCCAGGAACGCCAGCGGGTCGACAGCATCTGGGCGCTGGGCGTCGCCGCCCTGAAGGACGAGGGTGAGCTGACGAAGATCCGCTGAACCACCGGCCCGCCGGCCCACAGAGCCGTTGATCCGCCGAGCCGCCGCCCCGCCGGGAATCGGCTGATTCGCGACCCCGGCGGGCCCGTCGATCCGTGAGAAGTGCGGATTCCGGGCCAACCCGGCCGCGCGTGGCGCACTCTCCCTCGACATGGGGTCTCATGCTCAAGGGAAGAAGACGCGCCGCCGCGGCCGGGACACCCCCGGCCCCCGCGCCGACGCCGGTCCGGCCCGTCGGCGCCTGGTGGACTATCCGCGCTCCGGCCGCGCGGGCGCCCGCCGCTGGCTGCCCTCCTGGCGTCAACTGCTGGGCACGAGCGCCCTGTTCGTGCTCGCCGTCGCCGTGCTCTTCGCGTGCGTGTACGTCAGCGTGGACATCCCCGACGAGAACGCGGCGGCCCGCCGCGAGGCCAACGTCTACTACTGGGCCGACGGCACCCAGCTGGCGACCACCGGCGAGATCAACCGGCAGCTGGTGGAGCTGGACCAGATCGCCCCCTCGGCCGTGCACGCCGTGATCGCCGCCGAGAACGAGACGTTCTACGAGGACTCCGGGGTCTCCCCCAGTGGCCTGGCCCGGGCCGTCGTCAGCGTGGTCGGCGGTGGCGAGACCCAGGGCGGCTCCACCATCACCCAGCAGTACGTGAAGAACACCTACCTTTCGCAGGACCAGACGGTCACGCGCAAGGTCAAGGAGTTCGTGATCGCGCTGAAGGTGGACCGCAAGAAGAGCAAGGCCGAGATCCTCAAGGGGTACCTCAACACCAGCTGGTTCGGGCGCGGCGCCTACGGCATCGAGGCCGCCGCCCACGCCTACTACGGCATCCCGGCCAAGCAGCTGAACCCCAGCCAGGGGGCCCTGCTCGCCGCGCTGCTGAAGGGCGCCGAGCTGTACGACCCGGCGGGCGGCGCGGCCAACCACCGGCGGGCCAAGGAGCGCTGGGCGTGGATCCTGGACCGGCAGGTCGACACCGGGCTGCTCACGAAGAAGGAACGGGCGAAGTACCGCGTCTTCCCCGAGCCGCGCAAGCAGTCGCGCTCCACCGGCCTCGGCGGCCAGAACGGCTACCTCGTCGACATCGCCAACAAATACGTCCGGCAGCGCACCGGACTCACCGACGAGGAGCTGGCCCGCGGCGGCCACCGCATCCACACCACCTTCGACAAGGACAAGGTGCGCCGCCTGGAACGCGCCGTGCGCCGGGTCGTGGAGCGCGACCTGGCGCCGAAGACCCGCGCCGCCGACCGGTACGTGCAGGTCGGCGCCGCGTCCGTGCGGCCGTCCGACGGGGCGGTGGTGGCGCTGTACGGCGGCCCCGACGCCACCGAACACTTCAGCAACAACGCGGACACCTCAGGCGTCCCGGCCGGTTCGGCGTTCAAGCCGTTCGTGCTGGCCGCCGCGCTCCAGCACGGGGTGGGCGGGTCCGGGCAGTCCGCCGGTGACCTGGCCGACAGCCGGTACGGCCCCGACGGCGCCCTGCGTCCCTCCCGGGGCCGGCGCGACCCCGACCACCCCACCCTCGGCAGGGCCCTGCTCTTCGGCGGCAACGCGACCTACGTACGCCTCGGCGAGGACGTCGGCCTGGCGCAGGTGCGGCGGACGGCGCTCGACGCGGGGCTGCTGCGGCAGAGCATGGCCCCGCTGGAGCCGGCCTTCGCCGTCGGCACGTCCACGCCCAGCGCCATCCGGATGGCCACCGCGTACGGCACCTTCGCCAACGGCGGGCTGCGGCACGCCCCGTACTCGGTGACCAAGGTCGTCAAGGACGGCGCGGCGCTGCCCGGTCTGGAGCGGCCGGGGCCGGGCCGCGCGATGGACGCGGGGGTGGCCGCGCAGGTCACCGGCGCCCTGCGCGCGGGTGCCGAGGGGCTCGGGCCGGGGGTCGCGGCGGGCCGTACGGGCGACCAGGACCGGCTGCGGACGGCGTGGTTCGCCGGCTACACGAAGGACCTCTCGACCGCGGTGGCCGTGTTCCGCGTCCGCCCCGGGGAGCCGGCGCTGCTGCCGATGTCGGGCGTGGGCGGGGCCAAGGAGCGGCGCGGCAACCAGCTGCCGCCCCGGATCTGGCAGGCGTACGCGGGCGGCGGCTGACCGTCCGGGCGCCCGCCGTTGACCTTGCCCCAGGGGAAGACTCCAGAGTCTGCGGCATCGGGCCGACCGGCCCGGTGACGGAGGATGGCACCGTGACCGCGCACCCAGAGGACGAACTGCTCTCCATCGGCGTGTTCGCCGCCCGCGCCCGGCTCTCGCCCAAGGCGCTGCGGCTGTACGACCGGCTCGGACTGCTGGCACCGGCACACGTCGACGACGCCAGCGGCTACCGCTACTACCGGGCCGGCCAGATCGAGCACGCCCGCACCGTCGCGCTGCTGCGCCGGCTCGACATGCCGCTGGCCGGCATCGCGGAGACGGTGCGGCTGGACGGGGAGCGGGCGGCGCACGCGCTCGACGCCTACTGGGACGCGGTCGAGGAACGCTTCGCCGTGCAGCGCACGCTCGCCCGGTACCTCCGTGGACGACTTTCGGGAAGGAACGCCGAGTTGTACGCGACATTCGAAGTGAGGACCGTGGACGTGCCCGAGACCCACGTCCTGAGCGAGACCCGGCATGTGAGCGCCGGGGAACTGCCCGCCTGGATCGCCGCGTCCGCGGAGCGGCTGGAGCGGGCGGCCAGGGAGGAGTGCGGCGGCATGCCCGCCCCGCACTACGTCGTCTACCACGCGGAGGTGAGCGAGGAGAGCGACGGGCCCGCCGAGTCCTGCGTGCCGGTCCGGGACGCCGAGGCGGCCCGGGCCTGGGCGGCGGCACAGGGGCGCGCGGCCGGCGTCACCGTGCGGGTCGAGCCCGCGCACCGGCTCGCCCGCACCAGGATCACCAAGGCGCAGGTCGCCTATCCGCAGATCATCGCCGCCTTCGACGCGGTGGAGGCCTGGGCCGCCGAGCAGGGCCTGACCCTGAGCGGGCCGTGCCGCGAGGTGTACTTCGCCGACTGGGACGCCAGCGGTCCCGAGGACGAGGTGTGCGACGTGGCGTTCCCGGTCTCCGCCGGGTAGGCGGCGCCCGGCCCGGAGCCGGGGAGGCGGCCTTCGGTGCCGCGCACCGTCTCTCCCGTGCAACCCAGGCGTCATCGCCCTCCCGCGCGCCTATTCTGAGGAAGCATGGGGGACGGGGACGGAACGCGGGGAGCCGTGGGCGCGGGGGTCGAAACCCCGCGCGAGCACGGCAGTTGGCGGGTGCGGCTGCGGCGGTGGGCCACCTCGGGGAGCGGTGACGTGCTCGGCGCGGGGGTGCTGTTCGGCGGCGACCACGTGCTGACCTGCGCCCATGTCGTGCGCGATCCGGCGACCGGGCTGCGGCCCGACCGGGTGCGGGTGGAGTTCCCGCTGCTCCAAGGTCTGACCCGCACCCCTCAGCGGACCGCGACCGTGGCGGCCGGGCACTGGGTGCCCGCGTTCGGCAAGGCGCAGGGCGACCTGGCGGTGCTGGTCCTGGACGAGCCCGCGCCCGTGCCCTCGCCGGTCACGCTGCACCGCACGCTCGACTACCGGGGCGCGCCGGTCCTCATCGACGGCTTCCCGGAGTACCGCTCGGGCGGGCAGTGGCTGACGGGCGTCTGCCGGGGCCCCGGCGGCGAGGGCGACGAGCGGGTGCAGATCGACCTGGGCGGGGCGGGCGGGCTGCGCGGCGGGTTCAGCGGCTCGGGGGTGCTGGAGGAGGGCGGCGACCGGCTGCTCGGGATCGTCGTGCAGGCCGACGAGAGCGGCGAGCACGGGTACATGATCCCGGCGGCCACGGTCGCCAAGTACTTCCGCCGGTTCGCCGAGCGGTACGTGAGCGGCCCGCACGCCGTGCCCGGCCACCGCGTCGTCTCCCCCGAGGCGGCCCGCGCGGCCCGCCCGCACGGCCTACAGCGCACCGTCACCCGCTGGCTGGAGGCCGCCGCGGACGCCTGGGACACCGAGGTCCTCTTCATCGCCGAGGACGACGAACGGGCCCGGCAGGCGCTGTACGTCGTACTGAACATGGCCGACCGGGAGCAGGCGCCGCACCTGGCCGCGGGCCCGCCGCCCGGCTGCGGACCGCAGTCCCCGGGCGCCGGTCCGCCGGGCACCGGTACGCCGCTCCTGTCCCGCGCCGGGATCGCGCCCCGGGCCGGCAGCATCGCCCTGGTCCTGGACCTGGAGGGCGTGGCGCTCGACGACCCCGGCCGGCCGGAGGTGCGCGACGCCCTCGCCGTGCTGCGGCACGAGCTGCGGCACGCGGCGCGGCGGCCCACCGGCCCGGCCCGCGGGCCCGCCGTCGCCGTGCTGCACGCCGACCGCTCGCCGACCGAACCGGCCACGGCGGTCCGCGTCCTGCGGGAGCTGGCCGAGGCAGGCGCGCGGCTGCTGCTCGTCGTGCGCGACGGCACCCACGGGTTCCCCTACGCGATGGCCGAGCGGCTGCTGCCCGCCGACCGGGCCGCGCGCTGGCTCGGGCGGATCGGCGTCCGCGTGGACGAGCTGGCCGACACCGAGCGGCGCGCGCGGTCCCTCTTCCACCGGGTGGAGCCGCACGTCGTGGACCCGCCGGCCGCCACCGGGTACGCGGCGCGGGCCGCACTGTGGACCGTGCAGCTCAGCGACGAGCTGCGGCCGCTGACCGGGCGGGGCGGGCCGGGCCTCCTGGAGAAGCTGAGCCGGGCCGAACAGGCCGTGGACACCTATCTGTTGCGGGCGGCGGCCGTGGAGAGCGAGCTGCGGGAGATGCTCGACGAGCATCTGCGGCTGCGCGCGCTGCTCCGCGACCACCTGGCACGGCTGGCCCGGCGCGGCCTGACCGAACACCCCGACACGGTCGGCCCCTACCGCGAGGCACAACGGCTCCTGATGGCCGGCCCCTGCCCGCTCGCCGACGCGGAACGGGCCGTCGAAGCCTTCGCCCGCGTGGCACGGCGCCTGGCCGAGACGGACGGTGACACGTGACGCCCGTCCAGACCTGCCCGCACCCCGACACGACCCGCCCCCACCGCGAGGCACAGCGGCTCCTGATGGCCGGCCCCTGCCCGCTCGCCGACGCCGAGCGGGCCGTCGAAGCCTTCGCCCGCGTGGCACGGCGCCTGGCCGAGACGGGCGGTGACACGTGACGCCCGTCCAGACCTGCCCGCACCCCGACACGATCGGCCCCTACCGCGAGGCGCAGCGGCTGCTGATGGCCGGTCCGTGTCCGCTCGCCGACGCCGAGCGGGCCGTCGAGGCCTTCGCCCGCGTGGCGCGGCGTCTGGGCGCGGTGGGCGGTGGGGCGTGATGTCCGGCAAGGCCTGTCCGCATCCCGGGTGTTCGGGCACGGTGACGCCCACCGGTTTCTGTCTGGCCAGCGGGGAGCGTGTGGACCCCTCGACGGGGCGGCACTCCACGGAGCCCGCCCGGCCCCCGGCCCCGGCGCCTCGCCCGGAGACGAGCCCCGCCCCACCCCCGTACCCCTCCCCGGGCCTCCCCCGCGAGCGCGCCTCGTCCCGGCAACGGAAAGCCGGCGCCGCCCCCTCCGCGCGCCCGGCGCGGGTGACGCTCCCTGCGGAGAACCCCGACCCGACCGTCCTGCCCGAGATCGCCCTGCGGGACCGCGCCGACAGCGCCGACGCGGAACCGGGCGCCCCGGGTGACCTGCCGCTGCCGCCCGGCACCCTGCTCGCGGGCCAGTACCGCCTGGTGCGGGCGCTCGGCTACGGCGGGATGGGCGAGGTGTGCCTGGCCCACGACACGAAGGTCGACGGCCGCGCCGTCGCCATCAAGATGCTCCACGCCGAGCTGGCCACGGACTCGTACAGCCTCCTCAAGGGCGAGCGCAGGGAGCTGGTCGAGCTCAACCACGACGGTTTCATCCGGGTGTTCAACTACGGGCACCATCCCGGGGTCGGGGACTTCCTGGTCCTGCAGTACGTCGACGGCCTCAACCTCGAAGAGGTGCGGGCGCGCGCCCGCGAGCACCCCGAGGAGTTCGGCCACGCGCGGTTCAGGGAGTTCGCGCTCGCCTACGGGGTGCGGATCCTGGCCGGGCTCGCGTATCTGCATGCCCCCGGACGCGGCAAGGTCTACGGCGACCTGAAGCCGCCCAACGTGATGCACGACGGGTCCACCACCAAGCTCGTCGACGTCGGCAGCGTGCGCCGCGCGGGCGCGCCCGGCCTCACCACGCCCCTGTACCGCGCGCCCAGCGTCGGCGACCACGGCGAGTCCGAGCCGCAGGACGACCTGTTCAGCCTCGGCGAGACGCTGCGCACCCTGTGCGGCCTCGGCGCGAGCCGCCACGACCTCGCGGACCTCGCGGCGCTCGACCCGCTGGACGACGCCGCGGCCGGACACCGCGGGCTCGGCCAGGTCTCCCTCGCCCGCGCCCTGCGCCGCGCCACCCGCACCCGGCGCGCCGACCGTTTCGCCACCGCCAAGGAGATGGAGGAGCAACTGCGGGGCGTGTTCCGGGAGTTGCGGTCCCTGCGCACGGGCGAGGAGACCTTCGAGCCGTCGCCGCTCTTCCTGCAGTCCGCGTACGCCCTGGACGCCGGCCTCGGCTCCGCCCCCGAGGTGTCGCGCTGGGCGGCCCCGCCGTCCGCGCCCCGCCATCCGCCGCCCGCCCCGCCCGAGGTGGCCCGGCGCCTGCCCGTGCCGCGCCCCGACCCCGACGACGACCACCACGGCGAGCTGAGCAGGCTCAGCGACGACGACCCCGTGGCGCTGCTCCAGCACACCGGCGACTGGCGGGACTCCCCGGAGGTGCATCTGCTGCGCTGCCGGCTGCGGTTGCGCACCCGGGAGGGGGCCGACCCCGAGGCCCTGTCCGCCGCCGAGACCGCGCTGGCGCTGGCCGAGGACGCCATCGGGCCCGCGCGGGCCCCGCACGACTGGCGGCTCGACTGGCACCGCGGGCTGCTCGCGCTCGCCCGCCGCCGGGTCGCCGAGGCCCGCGACCACTTCGACCGGGTGTACGGCGCGATCCCCGGCGAGTACGCGCCCAAGCTGGCCCTCGGGCACTGCGCCGAGCACCTGCGGCGGCCCCACGAGGCGCTGACGTTCTACGAGGCCGTCCGGCTGCGCAACCCCTCGCTGGGCAGCGCGGCCTTCGGCGCCGCCCGCGCCCGGCTCGCCCTCGGCGGCCCCGACGCCCTCGCCGACGCCATCGCCGCGCTGGACGCGGTGCCCCAGCACTCCCGGCACCGCACCGCGGCCCGCACCGCCGCCGTGCGCGTCCGCGCCGACCACGCCCGCGACGCCGCGGGCCTGGGCACGGCGGTGCGCGGCCTCGCCGCGCTCTTCACCGCGCACGGCCTGACCGACGAGCAGGCCCGGGTGCGGATGAAGGCGGAGGTGTGGGGCGTGGCCCACCGCCTGCTCGCCCCCGCCGAGGGCGCCCCGCGGATGACCGGCGCCGAGCTGCGCGCGATCGCCGAGCGGGCCGACCCGCTGCTCGACTTCCCCCGCGACGAGCGCGGGCTGTGCAAGGACCTGTCCCGCTTCTACCGGGGCCTGGCCCTCCAGGCCGCCCGCGACGCGCCACCGCGGGACGCCGAGATCCCGCTCGCCGAACTCCTCCTGGACCGCGCCTACGCGGTACGCCCCTTCGCCTTACGACACCACAGGGACACCCCATGGCCGGGCAAGAAGATCAGGACCTGGATCAGGAACAGCACCTCCGCGCAGCGGGGCGGATGACAGGGACCGGGGCGGCGCGCGCACGCGTCACCCTGGAGGTGAGCCAGGTCGTGGAGCTGGCGCGCCCGCGCGGGTCCGCCGCCGAGGAGCCCGCGCGGATGTACGCGGTCCTCACGGTGACGGTGCGCAGGCCCGGCGCCCCCGCGCCCCGCGCGGCGGCCCGGCCGGCCGGGCCCCGGCTCGCGCAGGTGCTTCTGATCGACCACTCCTCGTCCATGGTGCTGCCGCCGAGCCGGCTGGCCGCCGCCCGCGCGGCCGCCGTGAGCGCCCTCGCCAAGCTCCCCGACGGCTCGCTGTTCGCGCTGGTCGCCGGGGGCGACAGAACCGCGATGATCTATCCGAGGCGGCCCGGGTTCGCCGTCGCGCACACCGAGTCGCGGGCCGCCGCCGAGGCCGCCCTGCACGACTGCACCCCGGGCGGCGGCACCGCGATGGGCACCTGGCTGGAGCGGGCCAGGACCCTCTTCCGCGACCACCTGCCGGACGCCGGACCGGGCACGCACCTGCGCCACGCCCTGCTGCTCACCGACGGCAGGAACGAACCGGGCTACGAGTCGCCCGCGGAGCTGCGCGAACGCGTCGAGCGGTGCGCGGGCGCCTTCGACTGCGACGTCGTGGGCATCGGGGACGCCTGGCAGACCGAGGAACTCCTGCTGATCGCGGGCGCGCTCAGTGGGCGGACCCGGGCCGTGGCGGACCTGACCCGGCTGCCCGGCGAGCTGGCCGCCCTCACCGGCCGCGCCGCCGCCCGCGACGTGACCGGCCTGCGCCTGCGGCTGCGCCACCGGGCCGGGGTGCGCCCGCACTCCTTCGAACAGGTCCACCCGACCCGCGCCGCCCTCGACCCCGCCCACACCGACCTGAGCGGCGTGCGCAGCGGGGCGGGCGGCCCCGTCGTGGAGTACGCCCTCGGGCCGTGTGGCGAGGAGACCCGCGCCTACCTGCTGTGCGTCGGCGCGCCCTACGACCCGGCGCAGCTCGGCAGGGAACTCCTCCTGACGGAAGTGGAGATCGACACCGCCGGCCCCCCGCAGGACGTCGAACTGCCCGACCCGCGGCCCGTCCTGGTGCGCTGGACCGACGACGCCGACCTCTACAGCCGCCTGGACCCCCAGGTCGCCCACTACCGGCACGAGGAGGAGCTGCACCGCGCCTTCGAGCGGGCCTGCGCCGAGCTGAAGCGGGGCGCGCGGGAGGCGGCCGAGGCGCTGCTCGGCACGGCCTGGCGGCTCGCGGTCGAGACGGGCGACACGGCGATGCGCGAACACCTGCGCCGCCTGGTGCGCGTGAGCGACGCGGAACGCGGCACGGTACGTCTCCTGGACCGCGTCGCCCGCTTCGACGTGGAGGCGGCCCGCATCCAGTCGAGCATGACGGTCCTGCCCGGGACCCGCGCCACCGGTGACCCGCGGTGAGCGCGTCCTGGCGGGCGGCGCGGCTCGTCGCCGCCGCCGCGCTGCGCCGCCTGCACCGCCACCTGTGGCCCGCCCCGCTCGACGCGCGCACCCGCAACCGCGTCTACCTGCGCGAGCGCCTGATCGCCCTGCCGCTGCTCGCCGTCGTCGCGTCCCTTTCGCTCGGCTGGGCGTACGCGGACGTCCGCGCGGACGCGGCGGCGCTGCGCGCGAGCCGACTGCCGGCCCTCGCCGACCTGGCCGACGCGGAGATGTCCCTGCGCATCGCCGACCGCGAGGCCGGAAGGAGCCTGCGCGCCGGGGAGTCGGTACGGCTGTCCGGCATCGGCAGGCGCTACCTCTCCCGCACGACGCGGGCCACGCAGCGCCTCAACCAGGTGGCCCGCAGCGGCGCCCTGACCACCGCCGAGCGCCAGGAGCTGGACGTGGTCTCCGGGCTCGTCGTCGACTACGGCAGCTGGATCGTCTTCGCGCAGAACAACGTCGGCGACCCGGTCCTGCGGGACACCGGCCTCTCGTACGCCCGCAGCATGCTCTGCACACCCCCCGTGCCGCCCCGCCGCACGGGCCCCGGCGGCTATCCGCCGTGCGAACCCGGCACCGGGTCCGACGCGACCGCCGTGGTGGACCGCATCTCCGCGCTGGAGACGAGCCTGCGCGGCCGGCTCGCCGAGCGGGCGGCCCTCGGCGGCAGTGTGCTCGCCGCGTCCGCCGTCGCGGGCTGCGCGCTCGTCCTGCTCGCCGCCGGGCTGTGGCGCACCCAGGTCTTCCTCCGCCACCGCTTCCGCCTGCGGGTCAGCGTGCCGCTGCTCGCGGCCGGGCTGCCGCTGCTCGCCGTGCCGTTCCTGGCCGCCGACGCGGTGCTCGCCCACCGCGCGCAGCAGCGGGTGGTGACCACGGCGGGCCGGCTTGCGGACGCGACGTCACCGGCGATCGAGTCGACCGTCGACGAGCGGCCCCTGGGCCCCCCGCACCCCGGCCTCATCTCCTCCCTGGCCGCCCGGGCCGACCACGAGCTGGCCCGGGGCCGGCTGGCCGCGCTCGACGGGGTGGCGCCCTGGGTGGGGCCCGCCGGACTGCTCGACGCGGGGCTGATTTACGCCACCCTGCACGCCTACCGCCGCGAGTACGTCCTCATCTCCCGCTCCGGAGCCGCCGCATGACCCGCGCCCACGCCGCCCTGCGCGTCTTCCTCGCGGCCTGCCTGCTCGCCGTGACCGCCGGGGCCTGCGCCGGACGCCCCGACGAGACGCTCGTCGTCCTCGGCCCCTGGACGGGCGACGAGGGCGAGGCGTTCGAGGCGATGCTGAACAGGCTCGACGACGGCACCGGGCAGACGTACACCTACCAGGGCACCCGCTCCCTGCGCGAGACCCTCGTCGCGCAGCTGGAGGCGGACGCCCCGCCCGACGTGGCGATCCTCAACAGCGTCGGCGAGCTGACCGAGTACGCCCGCGCCGGCCGGCTCAGGCCGCTGCCCGCCGCGGCCGCCGCCCGCGCCTATCCGCCGTGGGCGCCGCCGCTCTCCGTCGACGGCACCCGCCGCACCTACTGGGTGCCGCTCAAGGTCGACCTGAAGAGCCTGGTGTGGAGCCGGACGGGCGAGTCGGCCAGGGCGCCGAGGTGGTGCGTGGGCCTCGCCTCGCAGGCCACCTCCGGCTGGCCGGGCACCGACTGGATCGAGGACATCCTGCTCCACCGGGCGGGCCCCGAGGTCTACGCCCGGTGGGCGACGGGACGGCTCGGCTGGCGCGACCGGCGGGTCCGCGATGCCTGGACGACCTGGGCCGCCCTGCTCGGCGAGCGCTCCAAGGAGTCCGTCGACCAGTCGCTCACCATGCCGTACGCGGGCACCGCCGACCCGGCGGCCGGGGACGGGGCGGCCCCGCGCGGGCTGCTCGGCTCCATGAGCCCGCGCTGCACGCACGAGCACCAGAGCGCCTTCATCCGGTACGTCTACGCCCACGACCCGGTGCGCGTCGACCCGTCCGCGGGCTTCCTGCGCGGCCGGTCCGCCCAGGACGGCGCCTACGAGGTGGCGGGCGACATGGCGGCCGTCTTCGGCGACAATCCGGCGGCCCGCACCCTCGTCCAACGCCTGTCGGGCCGAACGGCCCGCTCGCTGTGGCGGTCCGAGGCGCAGGACGCGCTGCGGCCGCTCTTCCCCGACGCCGCCGACCCCCAGCCGAGTGACCCGACGGGGCGGCGCATCGCGCGGATCCTCACCGAGAAGGCCCGCACGCTCTGCTTCGACGCCTCGGACGTGATGCCGCCCGCCCTGCGCGACGCCTTCCACCGGGCCGTCCTGCAGTACTTCAGGAACCCCGCGGAGCGGCGCCTGGACGAGCTGCTGGGCCAGCTGGACACCGTCCGCCGGGACGCCGTGCCGGACACCGGGCCCGGCGCCCTGCCCGTCTCGGGGGTCTGCGCCCCGCCCGGCGGCTGAGGCGGGCGGGGGCGTCAGCGCCGGAACTCCTCCGGGCAGGGCGTGCCGCGGGGCAGCTGGTAGGGCGAGCCGAGCCGGTAGGTGCCGGCCTTCGGGGCGAACAGCTCGATCCACTTGTCGCCGTTGTGGTCCTCCTCGGCCTCCAGCAGGCAGCCGTTGACGTTGTCGTACTCCCTGGGGGCCGACTCGTCGTCCGCGCGCCGCCGCTGCGACTGAGCGGTCTCCCGGGGCGGCTCCAGGCCCTTGCCCCGGGTGTCGACCACGCTCACCCACGGCGAGTACGGCACGCGGATCAGCACGCGCCCCGGCTTCTTCACGCGCAGCGTCATCTCGCCCTGCTCGGCGCGCTGCACGACGGCGTTCGGCTCGGCGAGCGGCGTGGGGTCGGTGACCTTGTAGAGCCGCCAGTCGGAGTTGCCCCACACCTGCTTCAGGTAGGGCAGGCCGTCCGAGATGAGCTGCGTCTCGCGCTTGCCGCCGTCCCCGTCGGGCTCGCCCTTGGGGAGCACGACGTAGTGCACGGCCCAGCGCTTGAGCCAGTCGTGGTAGTTCGCGGAGTTCAGGGTGTCGTCGTAGAAGATGGGGTTGCGCTCCATGTCCGCCTGCCGGTTCCAGCCACGGGCGAGCTGGAAGTAGGGGGCGAACGCGGACGCCTCGCGGTGGCTGCGCGCGGGCACGACCTCGACGCGGCCCCGCTCGGCGCCGTGCTCCTGCAACTCCTTGATCAGCGGGGTCGCCAGGTCACGGGTCCAGGACAGCACCGGCCGGGTGTGCACCACGTCGTCGCCGGCCTTGAACCCGACCCAGCCGGTGAAGCCGACGAAGGCCAGGACGACCGCGTACCACTTGCGGGACTTCGGCACGGTGTACGGCAGCGCGGCGATCAGCACGACGCCCGCGAAGGACATCGCGAGCCGGGTGATGTTGGAGCCGATCTGCGAGCTGATGATCCACACCCCGAGCACGAAGGCCGCGTACACGGCCGTCGTGATCCGCACGGTCTTCCACTGCTTCGGTACGAGGAAGTAGACGAGCCCCGCGAACAGCAGCGGCAGCGACGCTGACCAGAACGACATCGGCTGCGTGCCGGAGAAGGGGAAGAGCCAGGCGGAGAGCCCGACGACCACGGCGGGCGCGACCCCGAGGGCGTACGCGCCCGGGTAGCGCTTGCTGAGGAAGAGCGCCACGGCGACGAGCCCGACGAACAGGCCGGCCACCGGGCTGCCCATCGTGGCGAGCGCGGCGAACGGCGCCGCGACCAGCGCCTTCGCCCACCGCTTGTAGCGCCAGCGGTGCGGCCAGCAGAACACGGCGGCCACCGCCATCAGGGCGAACATCTGACCGAGGCCGTAGGTCACGCGGCCCGAGACCGCGTTGCAGAACAGCGCGAAGAGCCCCGCGAGGGCGGGCCACAGCGGCTGCTTCACCGCCCGGCTGCGGACCAGGATCAGCGTGAGCAGCGTGGCGGAGAGCGTGCCCGCGATCATCATCGTGGTGCGCACACCGAGCACGGACATCAGGTACGGCGAGATGACGCTGTACGACACCGGGTGCATGCCGCCGTACCAGGCGAGGTTGTACGCCGAGTCGGGGTGCCGCCCGACGAACTCGGCCCAGGCGTCCTGCGCCGCGAGGTCACCGCCGCTGTTCGCGAACGCGAAAACCCACACGACGTGCAGCACCGCGGCGAGTACCGTCACGACGGCGACCGGGTGGCGCGCCAGGCGCGTGTGCCACGAGGAGGCGGCGGTCGGCGCCTGGGGCCGGCCGGGCGAGGAGGAAAGCGGTATTCGCGGAGCGGCGCCGGGGCTCACGCCCTCGCCGCCGTCCGGCTCGGTGTCTTCGTCGGCGCGCGTCGGCTCCGCTGTGGCCACTGAAGGCTCTCCCCGTGTCGTCCTGTCCCCCCGGGGCGGGCCGACGGGCGTCCGTCCCGGAACACCCCGATCTCAGCCCCGGCGTACTGCCCCCCGAGCTTGTGACGCTAGCACGCACGCGCGGGGGGCAGCCCCCCGTGGGCCGCTCCCCCGCGCGTGCTCGGCGGGTTTCGGCCGCGCCCTCGCCGGGCGCGGCCGCCCGCGTCAGCCGACGCGCTTCAGCTTGGCGCCGAGGCCCGGCTCGGCGAGGTCCTTCTGGAGGGCGACAGGCACCTCGACGGCCTCGCCCTTGCCGTCGCCGACGCTCAGCACGCCGACCTTGGTGCCGGCCTTCGCCGTGTGCGGGACCGCCTTGCCCTTCAGCTGTTCGAGCCGCAGCTTCACCGTCAGGCCCGACCAGCCCACCGCGGAGACGTTCTCACTGGCCACGACCGGTGTCGTGCCGCCGAGGCCGTCGTCCACCCGGCCGACGACGTCGCCCTTCTTGACGATGGTCTTGGCGGTGAGCGCCTCCTGCCCGGCCTCGATGAGCTTGCGCGTCACACCGGTGACCGCGTCGATGTTGGCGACACCGTCCTTGCCGAACTGGCCGAGGGCCGCGCCGATGATCGTCTGCGTCTCGCCGCCGACCTTCTTCTCCGCGGCGAAGAGGATGTTGCCGCCGGCGGCGGTGGTGGTGCCGGTCTTGATGCCGATGGCGACGGTCGGGACCAGGCCGAAGAAGTTGTTCTGCTTGTCGCCGTTGAGGTCCTTGTAGCTGGGCTGGCGGGAGATCTCGTTGAAGACCGGGTTCTCCATCGCGGCGCGGCCGAGCTTCACGAGGTCCTCGGCGGTGGAGACGGTCGTCTTGTCCAGGCCGCTGGGGTCCGTGTACCGGGTGTTCTTCATCCCCAGCTCCTTGGCGGTCTTGTTCATCTTCGCGACGAACTCGTCCTCGGAGTGGCTCTTGGTGTCCCAGCGGGCGAGCAGCTTGGCGACGTTGTTCGCCGACGGCAGCATGACCGCCTGGAGCGCCTCGTACTCGGAGATCTTCTGGCCCTCGGTGACCTTGACGACGGACTCCTGCTCCGCCTTGCCGGTCTCGTAGTGCTTCTGCGCGGCGGCGTCGACGGGGATCTTCGGGCCGTCCTCGCCCTTCTTCAGCGGGTGGTCGCGCAGGATGAGGTAGACCGTCATGACCTTGGCGATGCTCGCGATCGGCACCGGCTTCTGCTCGCCGGACGTGCCGAACGTGCCGATGCCGTTGACGTCCATCGCGGCCTGCCCCTCGGCCGGCCATGGCACGGACGGCTTGCCGCCCTCGAAGGTCACGCTCTGCTGGGCGGTGAGGTCCAGGGTGGGCGCCGGCAGCGGTCGCACGGCCTGTACGACCGCGAAGACGACCACCAGGAGCAGGACCAGCGGCGTCCAGATCTTGAGCCGGCGCACCGCGGTGCGCGTCGGGGTCTCCGGCGGCGGCGGGGTGTTGGTCAGCTCGGCGAGCAGGTCGAGCGGCGGCTTGGGCGGCACCGGCTGCTGGGTCGTACGCTCCACGGGCGGGGGCGCCTGGGTGGCGTCGGCCTCGGCGGCGGGGGCGTCGGCCTTCGACGCGGCGGCGGCGGGCTTGGCCGACCGCTCGTCGAGCGGCTTCAGCGCGACGAACTTGCTGGTGCGCTCGGCGTCCCGCTCGGCGGTCGGGCCGACCTCGGCGGAGTCCTGCGCGCCGCCCTTTGCACTGCCCTTTGCGATGTCCTTTGCGTCGCCCTTTGCACTGGCCTTCGCGCTGTCCTTCGCGGGGCTCTTCGCGGGGCTCTTCGCGGCGCCCTTGGCGGGTGCGTCGCCGCCCAGCTTGAGCATGGTGGTCGGCTGATCCACCTCGGGCTTGACGGTCGGCGCCCGGAAGACGGCGGTGGCCTGATCCACACCGGTGGAACCGGCGCCCTCGGCCTCGCCGGCCTCGTCCCCGGTGTCGCCCTTGCCCGAGGTGCTGCCCTCAGCGGCCGCCTTGGCCGAGGCGGCGGCCTTGGCGGCGTCGCCGGCTTCCGCGGCCTTGTCGGCGTCGGACGTGACCGAGGCGTCGTCGCCCTCCGCGCGGTCGGACTTGGCCCACGCGGGGGCCTTGGCGGCACCGGAAGCGGCCGAGACGGCGTCCCCCTGGCCCGAGCCGGACTCCTCGCGACCTGAATCGGCCGAGGCGGCAGCCGTAGCAGCAGCGCCGGACTTGCCCGGGGCGCGGTCACCCTTGCCCGAGCTGGTCCCCTCGCCGCCCGACTTGACCGGGGCGTGGTCACCCTTGCCCGAGCCGGACTCCTCGCCGCCCGACTCGGCCGAGGCGGCGGCCTCACCGGTGCCGGACCTGGCCGCGTCGCCCTTGCCCGAAGTGGTGTCCTCGGCGGCCGACTTGGCCGACGCGGCGACCTCGGCGGCACCGCCGGCCTCTGCGGCCTTCGCCGCGTCGCTCTCGGCGGAGGCGGTGTCCTCGTCGGAGTCGCCCTGCGCGGAGGGGGACTCCGCCCCGGGGTCGGCGGGACCGTCACCGCTCCCGGCGCCCGCGGCGTCCGCGTCCTCGTCCTCGTCCGACGTGGCGACCCACGCCGCCACCGCCTTCCGCAGCCGCGCGTCACCGTTCGCCCCGCCGCCGGAAGCGGCCGCCTGCGAGGTCTCCGAAGCGTCCGACGTCTCCGAGGCCTCGGAGGTCTCCCCGGCATCCGCCCGCGCCGCGGGGATCTCACGGGTGATCGCGAGCCGCGGGTCCCGTTCCTCCGGTGCCGGCGCTGAAGGGTCCGCCGCAGTCGGGTTCCCCGACGACTTCCGCTGCTTCGACCTGTCGGGGGTCTCGCCCGCCACCGATGCCTCCTCGTACCTGCGCCAAATCCGGGCCGGACCCACTGTCCGAACCGTGTACCAGTGTCCTGTGTGAGGGCTTAAACCCCCGTGGTAGACGAGAACGACATACCTACTGGTTCCCGTACATCCCGCCCACGCGCTCTCGACAGACCAATGTGAGAGGGGTCACCCTGTCACTCATCCACGCGGGGAGGCATGGATGGGCAGGAGCCGCAGAACAATTCCGGAGGAGCTTCTGCTGCTCGCTTTGGACCCGGCCACGGGTACCACGGCGCAGCCGCAGTCGCTCGACCTCGGTCTGGCCGGAGCACAGCTAGTGGAGCTGGCGCTGGCCGGACGGATAGCCCCAGACGGGGATCGTATCGCCGTGGTGATGCCACGGCCGACCGGAGATCCGACTCTGGACTCCGCACTGGAGCTGCTGCGCAGACGCGGCAGTCCGGTTCGGGCGGTCCACTGGATCGGCGGGCCCCGGCTGGGGCTGCGCCAGATTTACCTCTCGCATCTGGAGCGGTGCGGCATGGTGCATGCCGTGGCGGGCCAGATGTGCGGAGTACTGCCGACGACTCGCTACCAGGCGACGGACACGGCGATCAGCCGGGACATCAGGGCCCGGCTGGACTCGGCGATCCGCACCGGCGTACCGCCGGACCCGCGGACCGCGGCGCTCGCCGCGCTGGCCCACGCGGTCGGTCTCGGCAAGCATCTGTACCCCGGGAACGAGGGGCGTTCATCGCGCTCCCGCCTCCGGGACCTGATCAGGCACGACCCCATGGGCGGCCTCGTGGCGCACGCCGTGATGGACGTCCAGAACGGCGTGGCGGCCCAGCCGCGCCGCAGCGCCGCACCGGCGGGCCCCACGGGTCCCGGCGGGCGGCAGCCGGCCAGGGCGGTGGCGGACGCGGACGGGATCCCGATGCAGCCGCGCCGCGGATCCATGGCACGCGCCGTGGCCCACTGAGGCACGGCACCGCACAGCACCGCACCGCACCACCGCCGACGCACCGCGTCACCGGCGGGCAACCGCTCAGCAGTACGTGACCGCTCAGCACCACCGCACCAGTACCAGCGCCGCGCCGCAGTCCCCCGGGCCCGGTTCGGGAGCCGCTGGGCCGCGCGGGGAGGGGTACCGGACCGTCCGGACGACGACACCCCGGGACCACCGCCCCGCGCGGCCGCACACCCTGCGCCGCACCCCGCGGCGCCGAGGGGCCTGCCCGCACCCGCCTTGGTCCGCCCGCACGTTCGCACATCCGCTGTTTCCCAGCGGTGCCCCGCACGTTGGTGGCACTCTGCTGAGCAGTAGATACGCAAAGTCGTGGCAGGCAAGCCGGAGGTGCGCGTCCCGTGGCGTCCAATGTCAATCCCACCGTCAGACGACGTCGTCTGGGCCAGGAGCTGCGCCGGCTCCGCGAGTTGAAGGGCATGACGGCCGAGGAGGTCGCCGAGCGCCTGCTCGTCTCGCAGTCGAAGATCAGCCGCCTGGAGAACGGCCGCCGCTCGATCAGCCAGCGCGACGTGCGCGACCTCTGCGGTGTCTACGAGGTCGAGGACCACCGCATCGTCGACTCCCTGATGCAGATGGCCAAGGACTCGCGCCAGCAGGGCTGGTGGCACTCCTTCGGCGACATCCCGTACAGCGTGTACATCGGGCTCGAGACGGACGCCGCCTCCTTGCGCGTGTACGACCCGCAGGTCGTCCCCGGCCTGCTCCAGACCCGCGCCTACGCCGAGGCGCTCATCACCGGCGCGCTCCCGGAGACCACGACGACCGACATCGAGAAGCGGGTCCAGGTGCGCATGCGCCGCCAGGAGCGCATCGCGGCGCCGGAGAACCCGCTGCGCCTGTGGACCGTCCTCGACGAGTCGGCGCTGCGCCGCGTGGTCGGCTCGCCGCAGCTGATGCGCGACCAGCTGGAGCACCTCCTGGAGCAGTCCCGGCTGCCGCACGTGACGGTCCAGGTGATCCCCTTCGAGCTGGGCGCCCACCCCGGGCTCAACGGGCAGTACGCCATCCTGGAGTTCCCCGACGCCGCCGATTCCAGCGTGGTCTACATCGAGGGCGTCACCAGCGACCTCTACCTGGAGAAGGCGAACGACGTCCAGCAGTACAGCGTGATGTACGAGCACCTGCGCGCCCAGGCGCTGAACGTGGACCAGTCCCGCCGCCTCATCGAGGAGATCGCGCAGGGCTACGGCCGCTGACCGCGCAGCCCGGACACCGCCTCACCGGGTAAATCGGCGCACGGTACACCCTTGCCTCGCCGCGGCGGAAGACCCCCCTGGTATATGCCATCCGGTCGAGTGAACGCTCCCTTCATGCGCCGAAGTTGGCGAGTAGCGTCCATCACGCCATCGAGCACAAGCGTTGGCATCCACCGCGGCGACGCGGCGACAGCAACTCAACGACTGGGCAAAACGGAGAGACCATGGCAATTCAGCAGGGCGTTTCGCACATGTGGGTCAAGTCCTCGTACTCCACCGGCAACGGCGCGTGCGTCGAGGTCAAGTCGCCGCAGGCGACCGGCATCGCGGTGCGTGACTCCAAGGTGACCGAAGGCCCCGTCCTCGCCTTCCCCGCCGACTCGTGGAACGCGTTCGTCACCGAGGTGAGCCGGGGGGCTGCCGGGCTCGCGTGAGACTGCGGCACCGGCCGGACCGACCGGCCCCCGGAAGAACAACCGCAGCACCACAACCGCATAGGCACCACCGTATGAGCCCTCTCGACTGGCCCGCCGTCCCGGCCGAGGGGGCTCGGCCATGCGCCCGCGCCGCCGCCCGGCTCAGCGCAGCCGCTCAGCGCAGCAGGTCGACGTACAGGTCCGTGCCCGGCACCGTCGGAATGAAGGGCGCGACCAGTTCCACCCGGCCGAGGCCCGACGCGGCGACGGCGGTGTCCCGCCCGGTGAAGTGCGCCTCCCAGCACGCCCGGGGGTCGTCCTGGAGGAACCACAGGAGCGTCAGCCGGGTGTCCACCGCCTCGACCTTCTTCACGTACGTCATCCGGTCCCCGGGCAGCGGGGTCGGCCGGAAGAGCGTCACCATCGCGGCCGGCGATCCGGCGAGCGCGCCCGGCAGGTGCCGGGAGCACAGCCACTCCAGCAACGCGGCCCTGCGGTCCGGGGCTTCGGCGTCGATGACCTCGAGGACCAGGCCCTGGTAGGGGTGGTCGAGCGCGTGGAAGTCGCGCGGGCCCACCGCGCCGTCGCGGTAGACGGTCGCCTCGTGGTCCTGGAAGGCGGTGAAGACGTGGGTGCGCTCCTGGTGGACGCGGCCGTCGCGGTTCAGCCGCTTGTTGATGCCGACCGTCCACTTCATGTGGTCGGCGTAGCGCCC
Organism: Streptomyces sp. NPDC005898; assembly: GCF_040629635.1. Taxonomy (NCBI): domain Bacteria; kingdom Bacillati; phylum Actinomycetota; class Actinomycetes; order Kitasatosporales; family Streptomycetaceae; genus Streptomyces; species Streptomyces sp. NPDC005898. Next base: position 176,487 of record NZ_JBEXWC010000012.1, read on the forward strand.
CTCGGTGATCCAGTACGTGGAGAGGTAGCAGCCGGCGGTGACCGGCTCGGCCACGGCGGAGCGGGCCGGATAGCGCAGGAGCCGGAGGTCGCGCGTGGCCACCCAGCGGCGCCCCGCGTACATCCAGGGCATGGCCATCGCGCCCGCGTAGTAGTGGTCGTCCTCGTACCAGCGGTTGTACGCGCGCTCGTGCCCCGGATGCGGCTCGACCATGGTGATCAGGGCGTGCCCGGGGTGCACGCCGTAGGGGCCGACGGCGGCCAGCTCGGCGTATAGGTCGCTGCGGGTGTCTCGCGCCACGGCTCTGCCCTGCCTCTCTCTTCCTTCCTCCGGTGGACGCCCATACTCTGACGCCCCGTCAGACGAACTGCCAGAGCCGGGAGGCATCCCATGGCGCCGTCGTCGCTCCTCGCGGGAAAGACCGTCGTCGTCTCGGGCGTCGGCGCGGGACTCGGTCACCAGGTCGCGGCGGCCGTCGTGCGCGAGGGGGGCAACGCCGTGCTCGGCGCGCGCACGGAGGCGAACCTCGTCAGGACGGCCGCCGAGATCGACCCCGGTGGCGCGCGCACCGCCCACCTGGCGACGGACATCACCGACGAGGGCCGGTGCCGGGCGCTCGCCGCGCTGGCGTGCGAGCGGTTCGGGGGGATCGACGCGGTCGTCCATGTCGCCGCCTGGGACAGCCACTTCGGGGGCCTGGAGGACGCGGACTTCGAGACATGGCGCGGGGTGCTGGACGTCAATCTGCTCGGCACCCTGCGCATGACGCGCGCGTGCCTGCCCGCGCTCAAGCAGCGGCGGGGCGGTGCGGTGGTCCTGATCGGCACGCAGTCGGCGGTGGCGGCGCCCTCGGAGGTGCGGCAGATGGCGTACGCGGCGTCGAAGGGGGCGCTGATCTCCGCGATGTACTCCCTCGCGCGGGAGCTGGGGCCGCACCGCGTGCGGGTCAACACCGTGCTGCCGGGCTGGATGTGGGGGCCGCCGGTGGAGGCGTACGTCCGATTCACGGCGGGGTCCGAGGGGGTGCCGGAGGCGGAGGTGCTCGGGCGGCTCACCTCGCGGATGGCCCTGCCCGAACTGGCCACGGACGCGGACGTGGCGGACGCGGTCGTCTTTCTCGCGTCCGAGCGGGCCCGTGCCATCACCGGGCAGTCGCTGCTGGTCAACGCCGGGGAGTTGATGCGGTAGGCGGATTCACCTCCAGTCAGATACGTGAACCCAGATCAGCTTTCCGAACGAATTTGCCTGCTCTTGACCTTACCCCCCGTTGTCGCCGACGTGTGCCCGAACCCACGATGAGCACGCACTTCCGGGCCGTCCACGGCCCCCACGGCCTCGTGTGGCGAAGTGCGAGCCATTCAGCGCAGTTCACCAGGCGGACCCCTGGAGGGCCACATGAACAGTCTCGACTGGGCCGTGCTCATCGGCTACTTCGGCGTGATGGTCGCGATCGGCGTGTGGTCCCACAAGCGCGTCGACAACGTCAGCGACTTCTTCACGGCCGGCGGGAAGATGCCCTGGTGGCTCTCCGGCATCTCGCACCACATGTCCGGCTACAGCGCGGTGATGTTCACCGGGTACGCGGGCATCGCGTACACCTACGGCGTCACGTCCTTCGTCACCTGGTCCTTCCCCATCGCGCTCGGCATCGCCATCGGCGCCCGGCTCTTCGCCCCCCGCATCAACCGGCTCCGCTCCCGCCTGCACGTCGCCTCGCCGCTCGAATACCTGAAGAACCGCTACGACCTGCGGACCCAGCAGGCGCTCGCCTGGTCGGGCATGCTGCTGAAGATCGTGGACGTGGGCGCCAAGTGGGCCGCCATCGCGACGCTGCTCTCGGTGTTCACCGGGGCGTCGCTGAACCAGGGCATCCTCGTCACCGGCGTCATCACGGCGATCTACTGCACCATCGGCGGCCTGTGGGCGGACGCGCTCACCGAGCTGGGCCAGTTCGTCATCCAGCTGTTCGCCGGGGTCGCGATGTTCGTGGCCGTCGTCGCCGAACTCGGCCCGCACGGCGGCTTCCTCGGGGTCTGGGACGAACCGGAGCTGGCCGGGCACGGCAAACCGCTGGTCGGCCCGTACGGCACGGTCTTCCTGCTGGCGTTCCTCTTCATCAAGCTCTTCGAGTACAACGGCGGCATGCTCAACCAGGCGCAGCGCTACATGGCGACCGCCAACGCCAAGGAGGCCGCGCGCTCCGCGAGGCTCTCCGCGATTCTCTGGCTCGTCTGGCCCCTCGTCCTGTTCTTCCCCATGTGGATGTCGCCGCTCCTGGTCGACGCCAAGAAGCCCGACGGTTCGGACGCGTACGCCCTGATGACCGAACAGCTGCTGCCGCACGGCCTGCTGGGCCTGGTCATCGTCGGCTTCTTCTCGCACACCATGGCCATGTGCTCCTCCGACGCCAACGCGATCGCCGCCGTCTTCACCCGGGACGTGGCGCCGGTCCTCTCCGCGCGGGCGAGGGGCTGGTCGGAGCGGGCGGGGCTGCTCGCCGCCCGGCTGACCACGGTGGCCTTCCTGGGCCTGTCCATGGCGGTCGCCACGCAGGTCAACTCCCCGGCGTTCAAGGACATCATCACCGTCGTCATCAAGTGGGTCGCCGGTCTGATGGGGCCCATCGCGATCCCGATGATGCTGGGCCTGCTGCGCGCCTTCCGCACCTGCGGGCCGACGGCCGCGCTGACCAGCTGGGGCGCCGGACTGTTCGCCTTCTACCTGGTCAACTACCCCGTGAACGACGCCGTCGAGGGCGGTGTCGCCCTCCAGTTCCAGGTGTCGATCCCGCTGGCCGTCTCCCTCGTCCTCTACGTCCTCGTCGGCCGGCTGAAGCCCGAGGACACCCCGGAGCGGGACGCGCTCATCGAACGCGTCAACACCGACGACGACGGCCCCACGGGCGCCGCCGGGGCCGAGGCGCTCCCGGCGAAGTCGCCTCAGGCGCGGGGATAGCGGGCGAGCCAGCCCGGGGCGGAGGCGGCGGGGCCGTGCAGGGCCGGGCCCTGGGTCATCTCCATCGCGAAGTCGTCGGCCAGCTCCAGGATGGTGGGCCGGCCCTCCAGCTCGGTGAGCCAGCCCGGCGGCAGCGCCGTCTCCCCGTGCAGCGCGCCCAGCAGCGCCCCGCACAGCGCGCCCGCAGCGGCCGACGCCCCGTCGTGGTTGACGGCGAGCCGCACCCCGTGCCGGACGTCCTCGCCGACCAGCGCGCAGTACACGGCGGCGGCGAGGACCCCTTCGGCGGTGCCGTCCGCGAGCAGCTCGCCCACCCGGGCGGCCGTCGGCATGCCCTGGCGCACGGCGCCCAGCGCATGTCGCAGGGCGTCCGTGACGGGCTGGTGGCCGGGGCGGGCGGCGAGCAGGGCGAGGGCCCGCTGGAGCGCGCCGTCCAGGGACTCGCCGCGGGCGAGGCCGTGCACGACGAGGGCGTGCGCGCCGGCCGCCAGATAGGCGGTGGGGTGGCCGTGGGTCTGCACGGCGCCCTCGACGGCGAGTTGCAGCACGAGCTGCGGCTCCCAGCCGACGAGGAGGCCGAGGGGCGCGGATCTGACGGCGGCCTCGGGGCCCCGGGCGTCGGGGTTCTTGGGGGTCTCCAGCGTGCCCATGATCACGTTGCCGAGGCCGAGGAGGCAGGCCCGGGGAGGGTCGCGCCGCTGGTACAGCCACTCCTCGCGGGCCAGCCAGCCGTCCTCCTCGCGCCGCTCGTCGGGCCCCCAGTCGCTCTGGGTGGCGAGCCAGCGGCGGTAGGCGCGGTGCAGGTCGGTCGGCGGATGCCAGGCGCCGGTGTCGCGCCGGACCTGGGCGCGGATGAGCCCGTCCACGGTGAAGAGGGTGAGCTGGGTGGCGGCGGTGACCGCGCCGCGCCTGCCGTACGCCGGGACGGGCTCGGTCAGACCGTCGGCGCCGTGCGCCGCCCGTATCGCCGCCAGGGGGAGGGCGTCGACGGGCGCCCCGAAGGCGTCGCCCACGGCGGCCCCGAGGAGCGCGCCCCGCACCCGGCTGCGGAAGTCCTGCTGCTCGGCGCGGCCCCAGACACCGGTGGCTGCCGCTGTGCCCACCGGACCTCCCCACACGCCTCGACCGGTTGCGTCTGCGCAGCACTGTAATCGAACGGGAACGATCGGTTCAGCACGCAAGGGGTATGCGGCAAGACGCCCCTGAGGTCGCATTTGGACGACGTTCACGGGAGCTTCGCAGGGCCTGCGGACACCGTGTGCCGGGCCTTCATCCGCCGGACACGGAGGCGCCCGCGTCACCGGCGCGCATCCGCTCCCGCTGCTCCCGCGCCCACGCGTACCCCGGGTCGATCCGCAGCGCCTCGTCCAGGGAGGCCAGGGCCTCGGTGACGCGGCCGAGGGCCTCCAGGGACAGGGCCCTGGAGCCGCACGCCCACGCGTAGCCGGGGTCCAGGGACAGGGCGCGGTCGAACTCGACGACGGCCTCCTCGTGGCGGCCCGCCGAGCGCAGCACATTGCCCCGCTCGCCCAGGGTGCCCGCGACGTCCGGGGCGAGCCGCTCGGCCCGGTCCAGGTCGGCGAGGGCGCCCGGCACATCGCCCAGGTGGTGGCGGACCCGGGCCCGGCGGCCCAGCGCCCAGGCGTACTCCGGCCGCAGGGCGATCGCCCGGTCCAGGTCGTCCAGTGCCTCGCGGAAGCGGCCGAGCGCGCACTTGGCCTGGCCGAGGCTGCCCAGCGTCACCGGCTCCGCCGGGTCCAGCTCGTGCGCGCGCTCCAGCCAGGGCAGGGCCTCGGCCGGGCGGCCCATGCGCCGGTAGGTCTCGCCGCGCTGCTGGGCCACCCACGCCGCGTCGGGCGCCAGCTCCGCGGCGTGCGCGAGGTGTTCCAGCGCCCGCTCGTACTCCCCGAGGGCCCGGCGGGTGATCGCCAGGTCGTGGTGGCCCCAGGGGTCGGCGGGGTCCAGGGCGATGGCGCGCTCGTGGTCGCCGAGTGCCTCGCGCGGCCGGCCGAGGAGGAAGAGCCGCAGGCCGCGCGCGTTGTGCGCGGCCGCCCTGCCCGCGTCGTCGAGCCCGGCGCGGCCCAGGAGCAGTTCCAGCACCCGCAGCGCGCCCTGCGCCTCGTCGGCGAGCGCCGCCCCGCAGTCGTCGGCCCAGGCCCGCAGCTGCCGCGCGTCGGTGTCCTCGGCCGCGTCCTGCACGGCCCGCGCCCACTCGCGGGCCACGGCCGTGTCCACGCGGCACGCGCCGACGCCGTCGCGCAGGACGGCGGGCAGCGCCTCGCGCGGGCGGGCGCACAGCCGGTGGTACTGCTCCTCGACGCGCGCCGCCCGCCAGGCGGGCCGCGACCAGGCGTCGTCCGGCCGCGGCGGGCTCCCCTCCGCCTCCTCCAGGGCGGTGCGCCGCCGCCCGTACAGCTGGGCGAGGCGGGTGTGCCCCGCGGCCCACTGCTCGGGGGTCAGGCTCCGGCGCAGGCGCAGCATCGGGGCGCGCACGACACCGTGGTAGCGGCTCTCGCCCCCGCGGTCGGTCCGTACGAACGGCATGGCGCGCAGCCAGGCGTACAGCTCCGCCGGGTCCTCGCCGCCCTCGCCGGTGGCCGCGCCCACGACCTCCTCGTCCAGGCGCCGGGGCAGCGCGCAGGCCAGGGCCGCCGTGCGGCGGGCGGGGTCCGGCTCGCCCTCGAGGAATCGTTCCACCGCGGTGGCGCTGGGGTCGCCCACGTCGGAGGGGCCGGCGGGGCCGCTCTCGGCGAGGGTGGAGACGAGCACGGGCAGGCGGCCGGACAGCCGCAGCACCTCCGCGACCACCGGTTCGTCGGTGAGGCCCTTGGCGGCGAGCAGGGCGCGCGCCTCCGCCTCGGTGAAGGGCCGCAGCGGCAGTTCGGTCGCGAAGTGGGCGGCGCCCTCCCAGCGGGCGGGGTCGAGGGGGCGCTGACCGGCGGTCACCACGACGACGTTGGCGGCCAGTTCGCCGTAGCGCTCGCTGGTCATCACGGCGTGCAGCCAGCGGTCGAGGAACGGCGCCGTGCGCTCGTACGTGTCGAAGAAGAGGACCACCCAGGGCACGGCGCCGGCGGCCTCGGCCAGCTCGGCCATGAGCACGGGGGTCAGGAGGCGCTCCGGTTCGAGGGCGGGCGGCGCCTCCTCCTGGCCGCGCAGGCGCGAGCGCAGCCGGTCCGCGCCGCGCGCGAGGCGGTCCGCGTCGAGGACCCCGGCGAAGCCGCCCACCACCGGCACCATGCCGAGGCCCACCACGCCGGCGCGGGCCGCCACCGCGCTGCCCGTGGAGGGCCCGTCGGGACCGGGCTCGCGCAGGGCGGCCGCGACGGCCTCGTGGCTGCGCTGCCGATGGGCGGCCAGCGCCCGCTCCAGCGCCTTCAACGTCCGGCCCTGCTGGGCGAATTGGTCCGCCATGCCGGTGATGGCCTCGGGGATGCCGGCCGCGCCCTCGTCGACGTGGGCGACGAGGGCGCCCCGGTCCCTCGCCAGCTGGGCCAGCTCCCGCACGAGCGAGGTCTTGCCGACGCCCGCCGGGCCGTGCACGTGGAACAGGAACCGGTGGCGGTCGTCGTCCACCGGCACGTCGAAGTTCTCCCGGAACAGGCGCAGTTCCTCGCCCCTGCCCACGAAGGCGGCCCGGCGCCTGCGCCGGATCAGCTCCTGCATCGACACTCTCGCCCGCGCCATCGTGCCCCTCCCCCGGCCGCTTCGGCCGCCCCGACCGGCGGCCAGTGTCCCGCATATGGGCGGGCCGCGAGGTGAACGGCCGCCGTACTCGATGGAACGTCCGCATCTCGTAACGGAGTTCCTGTGGTGTACAACCTTCGCTCCGGACGGCCCGTCTCCCGTTGTGTCACAGACGTTTTCCACAGGAGGCTCAGTGCCCCGCCGCACCCTCATCACCGCGATCGCCGTCGCCGCGCTCGCGACCCCCCTCGCCGTCGCCGCCGCCGGCCCGGCGTCGGCCGCGCCCGTGCCGCCCCGCACGCCGGTCACCGACTTCAACCACGACGGGTACCCCGACCTCGCGGTCACGGCGCCCTCCGGCACGGTCGACGGCGTCGAGAAGGCGGGCTACGTCTCCGTCGTGTACGGCACCGCCTCGGGGCCCGGCCCGGCGCGCCACCAGATCATCGACCGCTCCACGCCGGGCGTGCCCGGCGAGCCCGCGGGCACGTACGCCTTCGGCTACCAGTCGATCCCCGGCGACCTGGACGGCGACTCCTACACCGACCTGCTCGTGGCCGGCGGTGACGACAACGGCAACAAGGCCACCGTGCTGTGGGGCTCCAAGGACGGCCTGACCGGCCAGAACACGCTCCTGCCCTACCAGTACTCCGAGTTCGCCCTGGGCGACTTCAACGGCGACGGCAAGCGCGACCTGGTCGTGAACGCCGAACCGAGCGACGACCCGGACGTCTCCGGGATGACGATCCAGTACGGCCCCTTCACCCGGGACGGCAAGACGCGCACGCAGGACAGCTTCACCACGAGCGACGGCCCGACGGGCATCCGCTCCTTCATCACCGGCGACCTGACGGGCGACGGCGTGGACGACATCGTCACCACGCACGGTTTTGAGGAGATGCAGCACGAGGCCCGCTTCTGGAAGGGGTCCAGGAGCGGCGTCAGCCACACCTCCAAGGCGCTCGGCACGGCCTACAGCGGCACCGTCGGCGATGTCGACGGCGACGGCTACGGCGACCTGATCACCCGCGACATCGGCTCCGTCACCGAGGTCATCGACAGCCACCCGGGCAGCATCACCATCCAGTACGGCGGCTCCACCGGCCCCACCGACGCCCGCAAGAAGGTCATCACCCAGGACACGGCGGGCGTCCCGGGGGCGAGCGAGGAGAACGACGCCTTCGGCGCCTCCCTCAGCGCCGGTGACGTGAACGGCGACGGCAGGGCGGAGGTCGCCGTCGGCGTCCCCGGCGAGAGCCTCGACGCGGCCACCGGCACCGGCGCGGTCGTCCTGCTCAAGGGCGCGTCCAAGGCCGCTGGCGGCATGACGGGCAAGGGCGCGGTCGCCTACAACCAGAGCACCGCCGGGGTCCCCGGGGTCTCCGAGACGGGCGACGACTTCGGCCGCCGGGTGTCCCTCACCGACCTGAACAAGGACGGCAAGGCCGATCTGACCGCCACGGCTCCCGGCGAGGACGGCACGTACACCGACTCGGGCGCCCTGTGGAACCTCTACGGCTCCGCGAGCGGCCTGACCACGACCGGCGCGGGCACGCTCAGCCCGGTCAAGCTCGGCGCGCCCGAGAAGGACGCCAAGTGGGGCCACACCCTCGCCGGCTGACCCGCCGCCCCTCTCCCGCCTCCCTCTCCCCGTACCCCTCCCGTCATTTACGTCTTTTTGTCTGTCCTCTTGTCTTTCCTTTTGGAGAACCCATGCGACGCTCCCTCACGGCCGCTCTCGCGGTGACCACGCTCGTCACGCCCCTCGTGCTCGTCGCCTCCGCGGGCGCCGCCTCGGCCGCCCCGGCGGCGCCCCGCACGCCGCTCGTCGACTTCAACCACGACGGGTACGCCGACCTCGCGATCTCCTCCGTCGGCGGCTACGAGGGCACGACGCCCGGCAAGGTGACGGTCGTCCTCGGCTCGGCGTCCGGCCCCGACACCGCGCACGCCAAGACGTTCGGCCGCGCCACTCCCGGCGTGCCCGGCGAGCCGCAGAACGGCGGGCGGTTCGGGCAGGAGACGGCCGCAGCCGACCTCGACGGCGACCAGTACACCGACCTCGTCGTCAACGGCTACGACGGCAAGGCCGTCGTCCTGTGGGGCTCGGCCTCGGGCCTGTCCGGCCAGGGCAGCGCCGAGCTGCCCTGGAACGGCGGGCACGTCACCGCGGGCGACTTCAACGGCGACGGCAAGCGCGACCTGGTCACGGTCGACTTCCCGAGCAGCGACGACCCGGACAACGACGACCAGGGCATGCTCATCTCCTACGGCCCCTTCACGCGCGACGGCAAGGCGGCGAGCACCCAGGCGGTCGCCACGAGCCGGACCTTCGGCCCCGGCGGCTTCGTCACGGGCGACGTCACGGGCGACGGCGCCGACGACATCGTCACCAACCACGGGTTCGAGGAGATGGCGTACGGCAGCAAGTTCTGGGCCGGCGGCAAGGACGGCGTGAACACCACCCCGAAGCCGCTCGCGGCCTCCGTCGGCGGCGCCATCGCGGACGTCGACAAGGACGGCTACGGCGACCTGATCGTCCGCGACATCGGCGGTAACTTCGAGGACATGCCGTACCAGAAGGGCACGATCCTCATCAAGTACGGCACGGCGGACGGCCCTTCGTCGACCCGCACGGCGAAGATCACGCAGGACACGGCGGGCGTGCCCGGCGTCGGTGAGGACGGCGACGAGTTCGGCGCCGCCATCAGCGCGGGCGACGTCAACGGCGACGGCTACGCGGACGTGGCCGTCGGCGTCCCCGGCGAGGACATCGAGTCCGTCAAGGACGCCGGCAGCACCGTGCTGCTCAAGGGCTCCCGCACCGGTCTGACCGGCACGGGCGCCCAGGCCTTCCAGCAGTCCACCACCGGGGTCCCCGGCGCCTCGGAGAAGAACGACAGGTTCGGCGGCCAGGTCCTGCTGTCCGACACCAACAAGGACGGCAAGGCCGACCTGACGGTGAGCGCCCAGCTGGAGGACGGCACCTACGCCGACTCGGGCGCCGTGTGGCACCTGCGCGGCGCGGCGAGCGGCCTGACGGTCACCGGCATCACGTCGTTCGGCCCGAAGACGGTGGGCCTGCCGGAGAACCGCGTGGAGTTCGGCGGCTTCCTGACCCGCTAGTCGGCCGGGCGGGAGATCCCGTCCGCCGGGCGGCGCGCGGAAGCCCTCCGCGTGCCGTCCGGCGGGACGTCAGTCCACCAGGGGCAGCAGCTCCGGCAGGTGCCCGTCGGAGGCCCGCGCGGCACGCCGGCGCTCCTCGGGGACCTCGCCGTAGAGCGTCGTACGCGGCTTCGCGGGCCGACCGGCCGCCTCCGCGATGGCCGTCAGGTCCTCGACGGAGCGGTACGAGCCGTAGCTGGAGCCCGCCATCCGCGAAATGGTCTCCTCCATCAGCGTGCCGCCGAGGTCGTTCGCGCCGGACCTGAGCATCTCGGCGGCGCCCTCCTGGCCGAGCTTCACCCAGCTGGTCTGGATGTTGGGGATGTGCGGGTGCAGCAGGATCCGCGCCATGGCCGTGACGGCGCGGTTGTCGCGGGTGGTCGGGCCCGGCCGGGCGATGCCGGCCAGGTAGACGGGCGCGTTCGTGTGGATGAAGGGCAGCGTCACGAACTCCGTGAAGCCGGCGACGTTCTTGGCCAGCGCCCGCTGCTGGACGGCGGCCAGCGTGCGGAAGTGGCCGAGCCAGTGGCGCGGCTGGTCCACGTGGCCGTACATCATGGTGGACGAGGAGCGGATGCCCAGCTCGTGCGCGGTCTCGATGACCTCGATCCAGGTGGCCGTCGGCAGCTTGCCCTTGGTGAGGATCCAGCGCACCTCGTCGTCCAGGATCTCGGCGGCCGTGCCCGGGATGGAGTCCAGGCCCGCCTCCTTGGCGGCGGTGAGCCACTCCCGTATCGACAGGCCGGTGCGGGTCGCGCCGTTGACGACCTCCATCGGCGAGAAGGCGTGCACGTGCATGCCCGGCACGCGCTCCTTCACGGCGCGCGCGATGTCGAAGTAGGCGGTGCCCGGCAGGTCGGGGTGGATGCCGCCCTGCATGCACACCTCGACGGCCCCGACGTCCCAGGCCTGGGCGGCCCGGTCGGCGACCTGGTCCAGGGAGAGGGTGTAGGCGTCGGCGTCCGTCCTGCGCTGGGCGAAGGCGCAGAAGCGGCAGCCGGTGTAGCAGACGTTGGTGAAGTTGATGTTGCGGGTGACGATGTACGTGACGTCGTCGCCGTTGACCGTCTTGCGGATGTCGTCCGCGACGGCGCACAGGGCGTCCAGCGCGGGCCCGTCGGCGTGCAGCAGCGCCAGCGCCTCGTCGTCGGTGAGCCGGGTCGGGTCGTCGGCGGCCGTGGCGAGGGCGGCGCGCACGTCGCCGTCGATGCGGGACGGGACGCCTTCCCGCTGCCTGGCGTCAGCTACTTGCTCGCGCAGCGCCTCCCAGTCGCCGTACACCTCGTCGAAGTCGTCGCGCCGGTCGGTGGTGCGGCCGGTGGTGTCGATGGTGCGGTGCAGGTCGGTGCGGCCGGAGGCGGCGACGTACCCCTCGTCGGGCTCCTGCCAGGGCCGGCCCTCGACGGTGGCGTCCGGGCGGGCCAGGCCCGTGTCGGGGTCGGCGAGGGCCCGCAGGTGCGGCAGCAGGCGCGGGTCCAGCCAGGGCTCGCCGCGCAGCACGAACTCCGGGTACACGCAGAGCCGTTCGGCGAGGGTGAAGCCCGCCGCCGCGGACCGCTCGGTCAGCTCCTCGATGCGGGGCCAGGGCTTCTCGGGGTTGACGTGGTCGATGGTGACCGGCGAGACACCGCCCCAGTCGTCGATGCCGGCGGCGATCAGCCGCTCGTACTCGCCCGCGATGAGGTTCGGCGGGGCCTGGATGTTGCCGGCCGGGCCCATGATGTGCCGGGCGACGGCGATGGTGGCGACCAGGTCGTCGATCTCGGCGTCGGGCATGCCGCGCATCGCCGTGTCCGGCTTGGCGCGGAAGTTCTGGATGATCAGCTCCTGGACGCCGTGGTACGAGCGGGCCACGCGGCGCAGCGCGAACAGCGACTCGGCACGCTCCTCGTACGTCTCGCCGATCCCGATGAGCAGTCCGCTCGTGAACGGCACCGACGAGCGCCCGGCGTCCTCCAGGACGCGCAGCCGGACGGCCGGCTCCTTGTCGGGCGAGCCGAAGTGCGGCTGCCCCGGCTCGCTCCACAACCGCTCGGAGGTGGTCTCCAGCATCATGCCCATGCTGGGCGCGACCGGCTTGAGCCGCTGGAAGTCCGTCCAGGTCAGGACGCCCGGGTTGAGGTGCGGGAGCAGGCCCGTCTCCTCCAGGATGCGGATGGAGATGGCGCGGACGTAGGCGAGGGTGTCGTCGTACCCCTCGGCCTCCAGCCACTCGCGGGCCTCGGGCCAGCGGTCCTCCGGCTTGTCGCCGAGGGTGATCAGGGCCTCCTTGCAGCCCAGTTCGGCGCCACGCCGCGCGATGTCGAGGACCTCGTCGGGGGACATGAACATGCCGTGGCCCTCGCGCCGCAGCTTGCCGGGCACCGTCACGAAGGTGCAGTAATGGCACTTGTCGCGGCACAGCCGGGTGAGCGGGATGAACACGCTCTTCGAGTACGTGATGACGCCGGGCCGGCCGGCCGCCGCGAGGCCCGCGTCCCGTACCCGCGCCGCGGACGCCGTCAGGTCGTCCAGATCCGCGCCGCGCGCCTGGAGCAGGACGGCGGCCTCCCCCACGTCCAGGGCGACGCCGTCCCTGGCCCGCCTGAGCGCGCGGCGCATGGCGTTCGCGGTGGGTCGGTCGGCCTCGTCGGGCTGCGCGCTGTTGGTCATGTCTCCGAGCATACGAGCGAGAACACCTGACCTGTGCAGATACTTCCGATCACCCCAGCGCCGTCACGGACGCACGTGGCGCCGCGCCGCGTCGAGCGCCGCGCACACCTCCGCCTCGCCGGCCGCGGGCAGCTGCACGATCACCTCGTCCACCCCCAGCTCGGCCCAGTGCGCGAGCTTGCCCGCGTCGGGGGCGACGCCGGTCAGCGCCACGTACAGGTCGTCCGGCTCGCGTCCCGCGTCCGCCCACACCGCGCGCAGGACGGGCAGCGCCCGGCCCAGCCCGGAGCCGCCGACGGGCATCCAGCCGTCGGCGTACTCCGCGATGTGCGCGAAGAGCCCGGGGCCCGCGGCGCCGCCGATGAGGGTGCGCGGCCCGTACAGCGGCCCCTTCCCCGGCCGTTTGCGGGGCGCCCGGCGGGGCTTGGGGTGGGCCTCGCTGGGCCGCACGGAGCCGAACTCCCCCTCGTACGGGGTCGGCTGGTCCGCCCAGAGCGCCCGCATGAGCGCCATGCGGTCGCGTACGACGGCCCGCCGCCTCGGCCACTGGACCCCGTGGTCCTCGGCCTCCTCGCGGTTCCAGCCGTAGCCGATGCCGAGGGTGAGGCGGCCCGCGCAGAGGTGGTCGAGGGTCGCCACCTGCTTGGCGAGGTCGATGGGGTCGTGCTGGGCGACCAGGGCGATGTTCGTGCCGAGCGTGAGCCGCCGGGTGACGGCGGCGGCCTGGGCGAGGGCGAGGAAGGGGCTGAGCATGCGGGCGCACTCGGGCGGCAGCTCGCCGCCCGGACAGGGGGTTTCGCGGGGGACGGGGAGGTGGGTGTGCTCGGGGAGGTACAGGCCGTGGAATCCGCGGCCCTCCAGTTCCCGGGCCAGGCGCACCGGGCCGATGGTGGCGTCGGTCATGTACAGCGTCGCGGAGATGCGCACGGGTGCCTCCGGGGGTCGGTGCTTCCTCGGCACTTCCTATCCCCGGAAAGTCGGTTGGTCCATGGCCGCGCCCTCATTACCGTGGCGCCGGTGAACCGACGCCGCCAGAAGAAGCTGACCCACCGCCTGGTGTACGCCGCGCTGCTCGGCGACACCGGAGCCGTGGCCGCCCTCCTGCGCACCGGGGTCGACCCGCGCCTGCCGAACGCCGAGGGCACGCTGCCCCTGTACGCGGCCTCGGTGCACGGCGAGGCGGAAGCCGTGCGGCTGCTGCTGCGGGCGGGCGCGGAACCCGACGCCGAGAGCGGCCACGGCGGCGAGGGCACCCCGCTGTGCGGCGCCGCCTGCTGGGGCCACGCCGACGCCGTACGCGAACTCCTCGCCCACGGCGCCGACCCCGCCCTCCGCGAGGACCACGGCACGGGCCACACCCCGCTGCACTGGGCCCGGCTCGGCCCGCACCCGGAGACGGAGGCACTGCTGTTGGCAGCGGGCGCCACCGGGTGAAGGCCGCCGGGGGCCCAGGGAGGGACGGGGCCGCTGTCCCGGAGAGGGTGCCGGTGGGCGGAACCTTTCGTGGCCACCGGGTGGAAATACGTCAATCTCCTTCCCTTGCCGCGCAGTTCACGGCTCAATACCAGGGTTGCCCGCACCACTCACGTCACCATCGACACCCCGGGGAGCCGCCGCATGTGCGAGGACGTCGTGCACGAGGGACCGAACAGGCGCGCACTGTTCGTGACGGGAGCCGCCGCCGCTCTCACGCTGAACGGCGTGGGTTTCGCGAGCGGCGCCGAGCGCGGGGCCGCCGGCGGGGTGGCGGGCCGGGCGCCGGGGAGCACGGAGACGCGCACGGTGCGCGGCACACTGCCCGTCGGGGCGCCGGACTTCGTGTACCTGCCGGTCGAGATCCCCGCCGGGGTCGCCGAGCTGCGCGTCGCCTACAGCTACCAGAAGCCGCCCGTCCCCGCCGGGACGCAGGGCAACGCCCTGGACATCGGCGTCTTCGACGAGCGCGGCACCGGCCTCGGCGGCGAGGGCTTCCGGGGCTGGTCCGGCGGCGCCCGCACCGAGTTCTTCCTGCGCGCCGACGACGCGACGCCCGGCTACATCCCGGGCCGCATCCGCCCCGGCACCTGGCACATCGCCCTCGGCCCGTACACGGTCGCCCCCGAGGGCCTCCCCTACGAGGTGACGATCACCCTCACCTACGGGGCGCCCGGCAGGACCCCGAGGCCCGGCTATCCGCCCGAGCGCGCCAAGGGGCGTGGCCGCGCCTGGTACCGGGGCGACTGCCATCTGCACTCCGTGCACTCCGACGGCCGCCGCACCCCCGCCGAGATCGCCGCGCTCGCCCGCGCCGCCGGTCTCGACTTCATCAACAGCTCGGAGCACAACACCCACTCCGCGCACGCCCACTGGGCCGAGCACGCCGGGGACGACCTGCTGATCATGCTCGGCGAGGAGGTCACCACCCGCAACGGCCACGTGGTCGCCCTCGGCACGGACCCGGGCACGTTCATCGACTGGCGCTACCGCGCCCGCGACAACCGCTTCGGCAGGTACGCGCGGAAGGTACGGGACGCGGGCGGCCTCGTCGTGCCCGCCCACCCGCACGCCACCTGCGTCGGCTGCAACTGGAAGTTCGGCTTCGGCGAGGCGGACGCCGTGGAGGTGTGGAACGGCGCGTACACCCCGGACGACGAGGTGTCCCTGGCCGACTGGGACAGCATGCTCGTCGCCTCCGTGCGCGGTGGCCGGCCGTGGATCCCGGCGATGGGCAACAGCGACGCGCACCGCGACCCGGACCGGATCGGCGGCCCGCAGACGGTCGTCCTGGCCGACGACCTGACCCGCGCGGCCATCCAGGAGGGCCTGCGCAGGGGCCGTTCCTACGTGGCCGAGTCGAAGGCGGTGGAGCTGGCGTTCTCGGCGGCGGGCGGCCGGGGCGCGCACGCGGGCATCGGCGGCCGCCTCGCCGTCGACCGCGACACCCCCGTCACGGTCCGCCTGGACGTCAAGGGCGCCCCGGGCGGCACGGTCCGCATCGTCACCGACCAGGGCGTCCTGCACACCAGCGCCCCGCTGCCGGAGTCCGGTACGGGCACGGTGGAGTGGCGCACGACCCCGTCGTACGCGGCGTACGTCCGGGCGGAGGTCCGCCATCCGGCGACGGCCCCGAACCTGCCGGGCCCGCTGACGGCCTTCACGAACCCGATCTTCCTGGGCCGCTCCTGACCGGCCCCGGGACCCTGACAGGGCCGCCGGCCGGGGGCTCTGTCGGGGCGGTGCTCAGCCGGGCCAGACGATCGACTGGAGCTCGCTGTAGGCGTGCAGCGCGTACGAGCCGACGTCGCGGCCCACGCCGCTCTTCTTGAAGCCGCCGAACGGTGCCTCCATGTTGCGGGCGACCGTGTTGACCCCGACGCCGCCCGCCCGCAGGCGGCCCGCGACACGGAAGGCGCGGGCCACGTCGCCGGACCAGACGTAGTCGATGAGCCCGTAGTCGCTGTCGTCGGCGAGGGCGAGGGCCGCCTCCTCGGCGGCCTGCGGGGTGGCCCCCTCGAAGGGGACGACCACGACGACCGGGCCGAAGATCTCCTCCCGGACGACCCGCATGTCCGGCGTGCAGTCGGCGAGCAGCGTGGGCGCCACGTAGAAGCCCTTGCCGAGGCCGGGCCCGGCGGGGCGTTCGCCGCCCGTGACGACCCGGGCGCCCTCCTCGCGGCCGATCCGCACGTACGACTCGATCCGGTCGCGGTGCGCGGCGGAGATGACGGGCCCGACGACCGTGTCCGGCGCGCGCGGGTCCCCGACCTTCAGGCGGCCGGCGTATCCGGCCAGCATCTCCACCAGCCGCTCGTACACCCCGCGCTCGGCCAGGACGCGGGTGGGCGCGGTGCAGATCTGGCCGCTGTAGAAGGAGAAGGTGGTGCCGATCCCGGCGACCGCCGCCGTCAGGTCGGCGTCGGCGAAGACGATCGCCGCGCCCTTGCCGCCCAGCTCCATCAGCTGCCGTTTCATGTGCCGCCCGCACACCTCCCCGATGCGCTGCCCGACGGCCGTCGACCCGGTGAAGCTGACCATGTCGACGTGGGGGGAGCCGACGGCGGCCTCGCCGACGGCCGCGTCCGTGCCGCAGACGACGTTGACGACCCCCGGCGGGACCCCTGCCTCCGCCAGCGCGGCCGCCATCCGGAAGACGGACAGGGGGTCCTGCGGGGCCGGCTTGACCACGACGGTGTTGCCCATGGCGAGCGCGGGCGCGACCTTGCCCGCCGGGTTCGCCCAGGGGTTGTTGTACGACGTGACGCAGGTGACGACCCCGACGGGCCGCCGCACCGCGACCGCGCCCGTCACCCCGGCCCTCCCCATCGGCCCCGCCTCGCTGAGCTGTGGCGGAAGTCCGCTCTCCACCGGCTCCAGGGCGCCTTTCGCGTACCGCTCGAAGCGGGCCGCCGCCACCGCGACCTGCATGCCCCGGGCGGTGGCGGTCGTCGCGCCGGTCTCGGCCCGGGCGAGATCCGCGTACGGGACGAGGTCGCGCCGGATGATGGCGGCCGCGCGGGACAGGACGGCGGCCCGCTCCCGCGGCGGCGTGCGGGACCAGCCCGCGAAGGTGGCACGGGCCGCCGAGGCGGCGTCCTCGGCCTGCGCGCGGCTCGCCTCGGGCGCGAGGCCGACGACCTCCCCGGTCGCCGGGTCGATCACCTCGTAGTGCCCGCCGTCGGGCTCCACCCACTCACCGCCGACGAACAAACGCTGCGCGTCGCTCACTTGGTGCTCACCGTCCTGGTGTCCCGCCCGGAGCGCAGCACCCTGCCGGGCACGGCGCCGGTGACGGCGTCCTCGCGGATGACCTCGACGCCGTTGACCCACACCGCGTCGACGCCGATCGCCCGGGAGTCCAGGCGGGGGCTTTCGCCGGGCAGGTCGTGGACGAGGGTGGCCTTCCCCGCGTCGATCCGCTCGGGGTCGAAGAGGACCAGGTCGGCGTGGTGGCCCTCGGCGATCCGGCCGCGCTCGCGCAGTCCGAGGAGCCGCGCGGGATCGTCGGTGAGCATCTTCACGGCCTGTTCGAGCCCGACCAGCTCGCGCCCGCGCAGGCAGTCCCCGAGGAACCGGGTCGTGTACGGCGCCCCGCACATGCGGTCCAGGTGCGCCCCGGCGTCCGAGCCGCCCAGCAGGACGTCCTCGTGCTCCCAGGTCCGGGCGCGCAGGGCCCAGGAGTCGGGGTCGTTGTCGGCGGGCATCGGCCACAGCACCGTACGCAGGTCGTCGTGGGCGCAGATCTCCACGATGCACTCGAAGGGTTCCTGGCCGCGTTCGGCGGCGATGTCGGCGACGACCCGCCCGGTGAGGCCGTCGTTCGCCGGGGAGTACGTGTCGCCGATGACGTACCGGTCGAAGCGGGCCAGGCGCCGGAAGACGCCGGCCTCCTTGCTGTCCGCGCGCCGCAGCATCCCGGCGCGCACCCCGGGGTCGCGGAGCCGCGCGATCCGCTCGGGCACGGGCAGAGCGAGGACGTCGCCCCAGCCGGGGATGAGGTTGAGGGCGCAGAACGTGCCGAGCGACATGTTCATCGGGGTGAGGATCGGCATGGTGAGGGCGACGACGCGGCCGCCGGCCCGGCGGGCGCGCTCGCTCGGCACGAGCTGGCGGGGCACGCGTTCGGGGACGGCGGCGTCGATGGTGAGGACGTTCCAGTTCAGGGGCCGCCCGGCGGCGACGCTCATCTCCACCAGCAGGTCGATCTCGTCGTCCCCGAACTGGTCCAGGCACCCGGCGACGATCGCCTCCAGCTGCGTGCCCTCGTGCTCGGCGACGGCCCGGGACAGGGCGAGCAGCTCGGCGGGCCGCGCGTACCGGGACGCCACGGGCCGCCCGTCGCCGTCGGAGTGGGTGGCGGACTGCGTGGTGGAAAGGCCCCAGGCGCCGGCGTCCATCGCGTCGTGGAGGAGGTCGAGCATCTGCCGCAGCTGGTCGGGGGTCGGCTGCCCGCCGACGGCGTCCGCGCCCATCACGTACCGCCGCAGGGCGCAGTGCCCCACCATGAATCCGGCGTTGACGGCGATCCGCCCCTCCAGGGCGTCCAGGTACTCCCCGAAGGAACTCCACGTCCAGGGCGCGCCCTCCTCCAGCGCGACCAGCGACATGCCCTCGACCTTCGCCATCATCCGCCGCGTGTAGTCGGCGTCCTCGGGCCGCGCGGGATGCAGCGGCGCGAGCGTGAACCCGCAGTTGCCGCCGGCGACGGTCGTCACGCCGTGGTTGAGGGACGGCGTCGCGTACGGGTCCCAGAACAGCTGGGCGTCATAGTGCGTGTGCGGATCGACGAACCCCGGCGCGAGCACCCGCCCCCGGGCGTCCTCGCTCGTCACGGCCGGCTCGGTGCCGGTGCCGGGTGCGGTGATGACGGCGATGCGGCCGTCCCGGATACCGACGTCGCCGGCGAAGGCGGGGGCGCCGGTCCCGTCCACGACGGTGGCCCCCTTGATGAGGTGGTCGAGCATGACGGAACGTCCCCTTCCGGAGAGCGGAATGGTCAACGCACACCCGGCGCGAGCGGGTCGAGAGCCCGGACCGGCGGAATTCCAGCCCGTCCGGCGTTTGAGGACGAGCCCGAAGGGCGATGGGGGGGTCCGGGGCGCAGCCCCGCGTCGGCGACAAGAGCCCCCGCCCAGGCCCGGCAGGGCCCCGGCCTCCGTCCGGGAGAGGAGGCCGGGGCGGCTGAAGGGCGTCCTCAGGAAGAAGCCGCCGCCCGGAACCGGGAGGTCCGATGCACGGGATCCGTGTCGATCTTGGGAATGACATGCTCCCCGATCAGCCGGATCGTGCTCTTCGTGTCCTCGGGCGAGACCCCGATGGGAAGCCCGAAGCTGAGCTGATCGGCCCCGGCCTGCTCCCACCGCTTGCACTGCCGGAAGACCTCGTCCGGGTCGCCGCAGATCATCAGCTCCTCGGCGATGAGCAGCTCGATGATCTCCTCGCTGTAGGCGGGCAGCAGCTCGGGCCACCGGGGGATGCCCTCGGGCCGGGGGAACGTGTCGTGGTAGCGGAAGAGCAGCGACTGGAGGTAGTTGAGCCCGCCGCCGACGGCGATCTCGACGGCCTTGGCGTGCGTCTCGGCGCAGATGGCCGTGGAGGTCACCATGACGTTGTCGTTGACGAAGTCCCCGACCGCCTCGGCGTCCTTGACGGCGTTCTTGTAGGACTCCACGACCCACTCCATGTCGGAGACCTTCTGCACACTGAAGCCGAGCACGCCGAGGCCCTTCCTCCCCGCCATCGCGTACGAGGAGGGGGACCCGGCGGCGTACCACATGGCGGGGTGCGACTTCCCGTACGGCTTGGGCAGGATCTTGCGGGGCGGCAGCGACCAGTGCTTGCCCCGGAAGCCGGCGTACTCGTCCTGGAGCCACATCTTGGGGAACTCGGCGATGGTCTCTTCCCAGATCTCCTTGGTGTGGTTCATGTCGGTGATGCCCGGCATGAACCCGAGGATCTCGTGCGAGCCGGCGCCGCGTCCGGTGCCGAACTCGAAGCGCCCCTCGGAGAGGTGGTCGAGCATGGCGACCTTCTCGGCGACCTTCACGGGGTGGTTGACGGGCGCGAGCGGGTTGAAGATGCCCGATCCGAGGTGGATGCGGTCGGTGGCGTGGGCGAGGTAGCCGAGGTAGACGTCGTTGGCGGAGAGGTGGGAGTACTCCTCCAGGAAGTGGTGTTCGGAGGCCCAGGCGTACTTGAAGCCGGCCTTGTCGGCCTCGATGACGTACTCGGTCTCCTCGATGAGCGCCTTGTGCTCCGCTTCGGGGTCGACCCTGGCCCGCGCGGCGGGCACGTATCCCTGTACAAAGAGACCGAATTCCAAGGAGGTTCACCGTCCTCGTGAGGTCTGGCGGTCGCGGCGGCAACGCTTTCTGACGCCCCGTCAGTTCAGGATGCGTCGACTGTTCCACCCACCCCTCGGACCGTCAAGACCTGACGGGCCGTCACCTACTGGGCGGGACCCTCGCGGCTCAGAGGACGCTGACGCCCGCCAGCCAGCCGCCGTCGACGACGAAGGGCTGGCCGGTGATGTACGAGGAGTCCTCGCCGGTGAGGAAGAGCGCGAGGGCCGCGATCTCCTGGGGCGTGCCGATCCGCCCCATCGGCACCAGCTTCCGGTACAGCTCGGCGACCGCGCCCCTCGCTGCCTCGGGGTCGGCGCCCGGATCGAGCTGGGCGGGGTTGGTCATGGCCGTGTCGACCGCCCCCGGGCAGACGGCGTTGACGCGGATCCTGCGCGAGGCCAGCTCCAGCGCGGCGACCCGGGTCAGCCCGAGGACGGCGTGCTTGGTGGCGGCGTACGCGCCGACGTACGCCATGCCGGTGAGCGCCGCGTAGGACGCGGTGTTCACGATGGTGCCGCCGCCGGCGTCCGCGATCTCGGGGGCGACGGTGCGGATGCCGAGGAAGCAGCCGATCTGGTTGACCTGGATGATCTGCTGGAACTCCGCCAGGGGCGTGGCGAGGAGTTCGTTGAAGCGGAGGATGCCCGCGTTGTTGACGAGCCCGTCGACCTTGCCGAAGGCGTTCTTGGCGGTGGCCACGGCGGCCTGCCAGTCCTCTTCGCGGCCCACGTCGAGATGGACGTAGAGCGCGCCGCCCTTCCCGTCCCGCACCCCGGCGTCCGCGCCGATCTCCTTGACGAGGGCCTCGCCCTGCGAGTCGAGCACGTCGGCGACGACGACCTTGGCGCCCTCGGCGGCGAACAGCCGCGCCTCCTGCTCGCCCTGCCCGCGTGCCGCGCCGGTCACGATGATCACGCGGTCGTCCAGCTTGCCCATGGGAACGCTCCTCGGTCGGTGGAGTGGGTGGGGCGGTGCGCTCACGCGTCGAGGTGCGGGGCCACGTCGGCGGCGAACGCCCGCATCTGGTCGGTGAGTTCGGCGCGACTGCGGCTGCGGAAGCGGACCTGGATCTGGTCGACGCCCATCGCCGCGTACGCGCGCAGCGACTCCGCGAGGGCGTCCGGCCCGCCGTGGAGCGTCCGGCGGCCGACGGACCAGCTCGGTGCCCCGACGTACAGGGGCTCGGTGATCGCGCCGACGACGATCGGCTCCTCGATGCCCGCCTCCTCCCGCAGCCGCCGGAGCCGGGCGATCCGCGCGGGCAGCTCGGGGCGCGGGTCGCCCTGCGGCAGCCAGCCGTCGCCCCGGATCGCCGCGCGGCGGACGGCGGCGGGCGAGGAGCCGCCGACCCACACGGGGACGCGGCGCTGCGCGGGGCGGGGCAGCTGGCCGAGGTCGCCGAAGTCGTAGCGGGGGCCGTGGTGTTCCGGATACGGCTCCGGGCCGAGCGCGGCCCTCAGGGCGTCGATCGTCTCGTCCAGCAGCGGCCCGCGCCGCGCGAAGTCGACGCCGAGGGCGGCGAACTCCTCCGGCACGTGCCCCGCCCCGACCCCGAGGATCAGGCGGCCGCCGCCGAGGTGGTCCAGGGTCGCGTACTGCTTGGCGGTGACGAGGGGGTGGCGCAGGCCCACGACGGCCACGTGGCTCAGCAGGCGGACGTGCTCGGTGACGGCGGCGAGGTGGGCGAGGGTCGCGACGGGGTCGTACCAGATCAGGCCCATGCCGTCGGCGAGCCGGCGGGGCACGGCGACGTGATCGCAGCAGGCGACATAGGCGAAGCCGGCGCGGTCCGCCGTCCGGGCGATCTCGATCAGGTCACCCGGGGTGGCGCCGGCCTCCCACGCCTCGGCGTAGAGGGAACTCTGCGACTGGACGGGCAGCTGCATTCCGTACGCGACCACTGGCCCCACACCCCCACCTCGCCCCGGCGGCACGGCACGCGCCGGGGAGGACCCATGGTCGTAGCTGACGCCTCGTCAGACAAGGGCCCCGGGGAGCCCCTGCCCGCCTTTCGGCACACGGGCCCACACACCGGGGGAGACATTAGTGTGCGCCGCACAGTATTGTGTCCTCGTGGGCACCGATGAACTGATTCTCAGCCAGGCCCAGGAGCTGCGTCGCGGCACGGTCGTCCTGGCCTGCCTGGCCCTCCTGGAGGAGCCGCGGTACGGCTACGCACTCCTGGAAACGCTCGGCGGAGCCGGGATCGCCGTCGATGGCAACACCCTCTATCCGCTGCTGCGCCGCCTGGAGAAGCAAGGACTGCTCATGAGCGAGTGGAACACCAATGAGTCCAGACCGCGCAAGTTCTACCGGATCAGCCCCGAGGGCGTCCGGGTCCGTACCGGACTGCTCCGCGAGTGGCAGGACCTCGGCGCCTCGATATCACGACTGACAAGGGGGATCGTTGAGTAAGTCGCACGCGCTCGGGACCAGCACGTTGACCGACCGTTACGTGGAGGAGGTCGTCCGGCGCATCCCGGCCGGCCGGCGCGGTGACGTGGCCGACGAGCTGCGCGCCACCATCCTCGACACCGTCGAGGCCCGTGGCCCCGCCGACCAGGAAACCGCCGAGCGCGAGGTGCTCACGGAGATGGGCGACCCGATCCGGCTGGCCGCCCGGTACGCGGACCGGCCGTTCGCACTGATCGGGCCCGGCCTATACCCGACGTACATACGACTCCTCACGGTCCTGCTGTCCACCGTGCTGCCTGCGGTCACCGCCATGAACGCGGTGCTTGACGTGCTGGACGGCCGGGGAGTCGGCGAGGTGATCGGCGGGGCCGTCGGGACGGTGCTCTCTGTCGGCACCCAGATGGTCGCCTGGCTCACCGTGGTGTTCGCCCTGATCGAACGGTCCGACAAGCGGGCCGGTGCGCTCGACGGAACCTGGACACCCGACGACCTGCCCAAGCAGCGCCTGCCGAAGAAACGCGGGGCGGCGGCCTACGCCGGAGTGGCGTGGCACGCGCTGCTGATCGCCCTGATCGTCTGGCAGCACACCGCGCAGCCCTACCGGACCGACGACGGCACCCGCCTCGACGTGTTCGACGCGGGCCTGTGGTCCGGCTGGATCTGGCCGATCCTCGCCGGGCTCGCCGGCCTCGTCG
This sequence comes from Streptomyces sp. NPDC005898, assembly GCF_040629635.1. Lineage (NCBI taxonomy): Bacteria > Bacillati > Actinomycetota > Actinomycetes > Kitasatosporales > Streptomycetaceae > Streptomyces > Streptomyces sp. NPDC005898. Next base: position 199,876 of record NZ_JBEXWC010000012.1, read on the forward strand.
TGCTCGACGCGATCCGGGCGGTGCGGGTGTGGACGCGTTCACTGGCGACCTGGAGCACCGTCGCCCAGGCGGCCTTCACGCTGCCGCTGGCGTGGATCCTGCATCGGCAGGAACTCTTCGACCCGGTCTTCCTGTCGGACGTCAACGGCGGGTGGCACACCCCGCAGTTCGTCCCCACCGCGGCGGCGGTGGGAGTCCTCGCGGTGGGCGCGGGTGAGGTGGTGAAACGTTTCCGTGAGGCGCGGGACTGAGTGAGCGGCAGCTTCCGGTATCCCCCTCCGCACGGGACGTTGAGATACGCGAGAGGAGTTCACAGAACACCGCACCGGGGCGGGCGGCGTCACGCCCCCGCCCACAACCCCGCCGGCGTCAGACCGAGCAGCTCGATCGCGTTGCCCCGGACGATGCGGTCCACCACGTCCGGAGCCAGGTGGCCCATCTGGGCCTGGCCCACCTCCCGGGACTTCGGCCACGTGGAGTCGGAGTGCGGGTAGTCCGTCTCGTAGAGCACGTTCCCGACACCGATCGAATCCAGGTTCCGCAGGCCGAAGGCGTCGTCGAAGAAGCATCCGTACACGTGCTCGGCGAACAGTTCGGACGGCGGCCGGTGGACCTTGTCGGCGATCCCGCCCCACCCCCGGTTCTCCTCCCACACCACGTCCGCGCGCTCCAGGACGTAGGGGATCCAGCCGATCTGGCCTTCCGCGTACATCACCCGCAGGTTCGGGAAGCGCTCGAACTTGCCGCTCAGCAGCCAGTCGACCATCGAGAAGCAGCAGTTGGCGAAGGTGATCGTGGAGCCGACCGCCGGCGGCGCGTCCGCCGAGGTCGACGGCATCCTGCTGGAGGAGCCGATGTGCATGGCGACGACGGTCCCGGTCTCGTCGCACGCCGCGAGGAAGGGGTCCCACGCGTCGGTGTGGATCGACGGCAGCCCCAGGTGCGGCGGGATCTCGGAGAAGGCGACCGCCCGCACCCCGCGCGCGGCGTTGCGCCGCACCTCGGCGGCGGCCAGCCCGGCGTCCCACAGGGGGATCAGGGTGAGCGGTATGAGGCGGCCGTGGGCCTCGGGGCCGCACCACTCCTCGACCATCCAGTCGTTGTACGCGCGCACCCCGAGGAGCCCCAGTTCGCGGTCGGCGGCCTCGGTGAACGTCTGCCCGCAAAAGCGCGGGAAGGTGGGGAAGCACAGGGCGGACTGGACGTGGTTGACGTCCATGTCGGCGAGGCGGTCGGGCACGCTGAAGGACCCCGGGCGCATCTGCTCGTAGGTGATGACCTCCAGTTTGATCTCGTCCCGGTCGTACCCGACGGCCGTGTCGAGGCGGGTGAGCGGCCGGTGCAGGTCCTCGTACACCCACCAGTCCCCGACGGGCCCCTCGTCCCCCTTCTCCCCCATGACCGGGGCGAATCTGCCGCCCAGGAAGGTCATCTCCCTCAGCGGGGCGCGGACGACCCGTGGGCCGGTGTCCCGGTACCTGGCCGGCAGCCGGTCCCGCCAGACGTGCGGGGGTTCGACGGTGTGGTCGTCCACCGAGATGATCCTCGGGAAGCTCGCCGCGCTGTCCGCGCTCTCCATCGTCTCCATGCGGCTTACGGTAGCGCCGAACTGACGGTCCGTCAGCTGCCCGGTTCCGGGTCGCCCACGCCTCCTTGGGGTACCCGCGTCACGCGGGACGCCGTGCGAGGACCCTGTGAGAGCCGTCTCCCACGGCTGACGCATCCGCCGTGGACAAGGCAAACTGGCGGGGTGCACGACCGAGGCACGGCCCGGACCCGCCACAGGCGCCGCACGGGCACGGCCGAGGGCATGACCGAACGAGGCACGACGCGGGCAGGGCAGGCCCGCGACCGGCAGGATCTGGGAACGGCAGGGCGGCAGGGGGAGCGATGGTCGATGTACCGCGAGTACCGGAGCAGTGGCGTCCGGCCTCGGGGAACATCCCCGAGGGGCGGACCGAGGGGCACCCCGAGGTCCGGGCACCACACTTCACCGTGCTCGGACCGGTGCGGGCCTGGCACGGCACGGAGCAGCTCCCGACCGGCTCACCACAGCAGCGGGCCCTCCTCGCGGCCCTCCTGCTGCGGGACGGCCGCACGGCCACGGCCTCGGAGCTGATCGACGCCCTGTGGGGCGAGGAGTCACCCTCCCAGGCACTGGCGGCGGTCCGTACGTACGCGTCGCGGCTGCGCAAGGTGCTGCCCCCCGGAGTTCTCGTCAGCGAATCCGGCGGGTACGCCCTCCAGGTCGCCGACGGCGCCCTGGACCTGGCCGTGGCGGAGGACCTCTGGGCGGCGGCCGAGAAGGCGCGCGGCGTCGGTGACCTGGGCACGGCGCGCACCCTGGTGAACAAGGCACTCGCCCTGTGGGACGGCGAACCGCTCGCCGGCGTGCCCGGACCGTACGCCGACACCCAGCGCACCCGCCTCGACGAGTGGCGACTGCAACTGATCGAATCGCGCCTCGACATGGACCTGGAGGTCGGCTGCCACGCGGAGGCCGTCTCCGAGCTGACGGCCCTGACGGCCGCCCACCCGCTGCGCGAGCGGCTGCGCGAACTGCTGATGCTGGCCCTCTACCGCAGCGGCCGCCAGGCCGAGGCCCTCGCGGTCTACGCGGACACGCGGCGGCTGCTCGCCGACGAGCTGGGCGTGGACCCGCGCCCCGGCCTCAAGGACCTCCAGCAGCGCATCCTCCGGGCCGACCCGGCCCTCACCGAGCCCTCGGCCGCCGCCCCGGAACCGGCGGCCGCCGTGGTCCGCCCGGCCCAGCTGCCCGCGACCGTCCCCGACTTCACGGGCCGCGCCTCCTTCGTGAGCGAGCTGAGCGACATCCTCTCCGCCGCCGAGGGCCGCGTGATGGCGGTCTCCGCGCTCGCGGGCATCGGCGGCGTCGGCAAGACGACCCTCGCCGTCCACGTCGCGCACGTGGCCCGCGCCCACTTCCCCGACGGCCAGCTCTACATCGACCTCCAGGGCGCCGGCGCGCGGGCGGCGGAGCCGGAGACCGTCCTCGGCGCGTTCCTGCGGGCCCTCGGCACCCCCGACTCCGCGATCCCGGACACCCTGGAGGAGCGCGCCGCCCTCTACCGCTCCGTCCTCGACGGCCGCCGCGTCCTGGTCCTCCTGGACAACGCGCGCGACGCCGCGCAGGTACGTCCCCTGCTGCCCGGCATGGAGGGCTGCGCGGCCCTGGTCACCAGCCGGGTCCGCATGGTCGACCTGGCCGGCGCGCACCTGGTGGACCTCGACGTGATGTCCCCCGAGGAGGCGCTGCTCCTGTTCACCCGCATCGTCGGCGAGGAGCGGGTCACCTCGGAGCGGGAAGCGGCCCTCGACGTCGTCGCGGCCTGCGGCTTTTTGCCGCTCGCCATCCGCATCGCCGCCTCGCGCCTCGCGGCGCGCCGCACCTGGACCGTCTCCACCCTCGCGGCGAAGCTCGCGGACGAGCGGCGCCGCCTGGACGAGCTCCAGGCGGGCGACCTCGCCGTCAAGGCCACCTTCGAGCTCGGCTACGGCCAGCTGGAGCCCTCCCAGGCCCGCGCCTTCCGCCTGCTCGGCCTCGCCGACGGCCCCGACCTCTCCCTCGCCGCCGCCGCGGCCGTCCTCGACCTGCCCCCGGAGGAGACGGAGGACCTCCTCGAATCCCTGGTCGACACCTCCCTGGTCGAATCGGCCGCCCCCGGCCGCTACCGCTACCACGACCTCGTACGTCTTTACGCACGCGCGTGCGCCGAACGCGACGAACAGCCGCCGAGCGAGCGGGACGCGGCGATGTCGCGGCTGCTGGACTTCTACCTGGGGTCGGCGGCCCGGGTCTACGCCATCGAGCGCCCCGGCGACCGCACGGTGGACCACCTGGAGGTCACCGCCCGGGCCGGCCTCGACTTCACCGACAGCGGCCGCGCCTTCGACTGGCTGCACACGGAGGCGTCCTGCATCCTGGCGTGCGTCCAGCACTCGCTGGGCCAGGGCAGCCTGCGGCGCGCGGTGGACCTGCTGCTCGCCTCGAAGGACCTCGCGGAGTCGGGGGCCATCTCCTACCGGTACGAGATGGCGACGCGCGCCGCCTGCGAGGCGGCCGCCGAGGCGGGGGACGCGCTCGCCGAGGGCCGGGCCCGGGTGACGCTCGCCCAGGTGCTCAACAAGTACGGGCGCTTCGACGACGCCTCCGGCCAGCTGGAGCGGGCGGCCGCGCTCGCCGCGCGGTCCAAGGACCCCTGGACCACCGGCAACGCCCTGAACGAACAGGGCATCGTCAACAACTGCGTCAACCGGCCCGACGTGAGCGAGGTCCATCTGCGGAGCGCCATCGAGGTCTTCCGCGCGGACGGCAACCGCCACAGCGAGGCGAGCGCCCTGTGCAACCTGTCGCGGGCGCTCCTGGCGATGGGCCGCACCACCAGGTCGATCGAGCTGGCCCGGCAGGGCATCGCCGTCTACAGCGACCTCGGGGTCACCTACCGGCTGGCCAACGCCAAGTACGCCCTCGGCCTCGCCCTCAGCGACGCCGGCCACCGCGCGGACGCCCTGGACCAGCTGACCGACGCCCTGCAGATCTTCGCCACCAACCGCCAGCGCTTGTGGCAGGGCACGACGCACTACCGCGTCGCCCAGGTGCACCTGGCGGACCGGCGCGCGACACAGGCGGCCCAGCACGCCGAGCAGGCGCTCGCCATCGGCTGCGTCGGCGGTGAGTGGATGCGGGCCAACGTGCTGACCCTGCTGGGCGAGTCCCTCGTCAGCCTCGGGCAGTCGGACCGGGCCCAGGCCTGCTGGCGCGAGGCCCTGGCCATCCACGAGGAGGCGGGTGCCCCGGAGGCCGACCGGGTGCGGTTCCTGCTGGAGCCGTCCGCCTGCGCCTGACCCCGCTCGCGGCGGCGTTCATCGAACGTTTATGAGGAGCTGCCACTCTCAAGGAGTCGATCCGTCGCGTCGGGGGGCAGACGGGTCGCACGGGCCCTGCGGTTAAGGTGAGCGGCCCACTACGCCCGTTCGGCGATCCTCGGGGGAGTTGCCGAGCGGGCGTGGCTGTCCCGAAAGCCCCGCTCGGACGAAGGAGTTGTCGTACATGAGCGAGATCGACAAGAACATCGGTGTCACCACGATGGCGGAGGGCCACACACCCGCCCCGCCCAAGGACGGGGCCGTCACCACCCAGGGCGAGGGCCACACGCCCCTGCCGCCCAAGGACGGCGTCTTCACCACCCAGGGCGAGGGCCACACGCCGGTCCCGCCCCAGGGCTGACCCCACAGCTGCACATCCCGACGGGGGAACGATCGGCCGCGGCGGCGCGGAGGGGAAGCCGCCGCGGCCGACGCATGCCCGGGGTGCCGGGCCCCTCCGGGCCCGCGTCGCGCTTTCGGGCGTGCCACGCCGCCCCGCCGCCGGAAGCGAACGTTCGGCCGCCTCGTCAGTAGGGTCCCCTGCTGTTGGAAGTCCCCGCCCCACCCGAGGAGTTGGAATGACCCGTAGCAAGAAGTTCCTCGTCGCTCTCGCCCTGGCGGCCGCCGCCACCGGCGTGGCGGCCTCGCCGGCGCTCGCCGACAGCCATACGCCGTCCGTCACCCTCGGCGACAGCCACACGCCGTCCGTGCCGCTCGGTGACGGCCACACGCCGTCGGGCCCGCGGACCTGATCCGCCCGCCCCCGAGGGGGCCGACGGGGCCGGGCTCACCGCTCGGCCCCGTTCACCAGGCGCCGCAGCGAGTCCTTGACGGCCGCCACGAAGGACTCCCGCGTCGCCTCGTCCAGCAGGTCCAGGGACAGGTACGGGTTGAGGTCCTCCAGTTCGACCAGGAGCAGCTCGCCGGTCGGGGTGCGGCAGGCATCCACGCGCTGGATGCCGTGGTCGATCGCGTTCCAGTCGACGAAGCGCTGCGCGAAGGCGAGGTCGGCGGGGGTGGGGGCGTAGCGCTCCAGGTGCCAGCGCTTGCCGGGGGCGGGGGCGTGGAGCGCGTACTGGAAGGCGCGGTCGACGAAGTAGAACGACACCTCGTACGTGAAGTCGACGCGGGGCTGGATCAGCAGGTCGCGGCGGCCGGGGGGCAGCGCCGCGAGCGCCCGCTTCGGCAGGAACTCCAGGCCTATCGAGTCCGCGCCCTGTTTCGGCTTGACCGCGTAGGTGTCCGCGTCCGGGAGCCGGTCGAGGTCCCGGGGGTCGTCGACGGTGGGGATGACGGGGAGGCCGGCGGCGGTGAGGTCGAGGAGGTACTGCTTGCCGACCATGTCGGCCTTGCCGGTGAGCTGGTTGTACACGCGTGCCCCGGCGCGCGCCGCGCGGGCGGTGAAGTCGTCCCACCGGTCCTGGTAGTGCAGGACGGGCCCGCTGTTGCGGACCATGACCGCGTCGAAGGCGGACGTCTCCATCAGGGCGGCCGCGTCCAGGGGGTGGCACAGGGCCACGTCGAAGGCCTCGCGGAGCCGGGCGGTGAGATGGATGTCCTCGTCGCAGTAGCGGCGGCCCTTGGCCTGGTAGGCGAGGTCCGTGACGAACAGGAGCCGGGGGCGGGGGCGGGTGGACCGGGCGGGGCGCTCTGAGTGCATCCGATGATCGTCGCAGAGGGTTCGTGTCACGGCGGGGGCGTCGGGGCGTATGTGCGTCATGGCAGAGTCATGCACATGCTGACCACATCGACGCACCGACGCCATCTCGCCCTGGCCGCAGCTCTGTTGGCGGCCGCGCTGCCTCTGACCGCCTGCCGCGACGAGAAGCGGACGGACGCCGCCCCGGCCGCGCCCCGCGACACCGCCGCCCCCTCGGCGCCGGGCGCCTCCCCCTACGTGGAACCCGGAGCGGCGGACGGCGCCCCGCACTACGGCGAGAACAGCGCCCCACGGCGCCCCGGCGACATGTCCGCCGCCGACGAGCGGACCGCGCGGGCCGAGGCCGCCCGCATGGCACCCGTCCTGAAGCGGCTCTGGCGGCAACGGAAGTGGGACCTGGACAGCGTGCGCGCCACGCTCACCGACAGCCTCGGGTACAAGCCGCGCGAGACGACCCACGCGGGCAAGCTGCTCGGCGGCGAGCTGGAGGTGAGGGAGATGTACCAGCGCTACGAGGGCGACGACTACGTGACCCCCGAGGGCGCGATGATCGGCCTCTACATCGGTGACGACGCCTGCGTCACCGCCTACGTCCAGAAAACCAACTACGGCGCCAGAGCAAACGGCCGCTTCAAGGAAACAGGCTGCCTGGAACCACCCATCGGCCACTGACCCGTAGCCCGCGGTCATGGCACGCGAAGCCCCGCCGAGCGGCGGTGTCCCGGAGCCCGTCAGCGCCCTCTCAGTGCTTGTCGTGCTCGCGCAGTACGGCCCGCCTCCGGTGATAGAGCGGACCCGCCGCGAAAGCCGCGTGCGCGGATGAGGGCGCCGCCTCTTCGATCACGTGCTGAGCGGCTGCCTTGACCGCCGCTCCCCACGCGAGGACGTGCTGTCGGGCGGTGCGCCCACACTGCTGCGGCTCCCCGGGCAGACACAGCGGCAACGACGGACCGAGCTGATTCGCCGCGTGCCGCAGGTAGCGCGCGATGGCGGCCCATTCTTCGTCGGTGCGGTCTGCCGCCGGGTCCGGAACGGTGTCCCCGACCCATGCGCCGTACTCGTCGCCGTGGTCGTCCATGGTTCTCCTTGATGCGGGTCAAGCAGATGCGCCGATGGTAGCGACGCCCGGCGCACTTCCCGCCTCCCTCGGGTCACAGAAACCCACCGAGGGAACGCAGGGTTGGCAGGGACCGCACATCGGGAGGAACTGCGGCGGTGTGCACGCCCGTGCTCCGGGACCGTGCACCGCCGCGATATCGGCGGCCACCGCGGCCATCTGCGAGCCGCCCCACACTTCGGCGAGCGGCGCCGCCTTGACGTTGCCAAGGCTGAGGAAGCGTCCGAGCACACAGGGCCAGACGTCACCCGTAGGGCCGATGGCGCACTTTTCATGCGCACAGTGCCCGCACAGGTCCCCGACGGTGGGGGCAGCGCCAAGACTGGCCCGTCCGAACGCGCGGGCCCTGTCTCCACCCACCGTTTCGACACCGAGCACCGTGAGGTCCCGAGCCGCTTCCTGTGCGCGCTGCCCCGCACGCACGGCGACGACTCCGCCGCGCAGGGGGATGCCGAGTTCCAGCGCTCTCACGACGTTGGCGCGTGTCTTCTTGTGCGATCCCTTGAGCTGCGTCACCTGATCGTGTTCCTGCGCGCTGTCCGAGTAGTACGACGTGGCGAGCGTGACCCCGCAGCGCTTGAAGGTGTCCCACAAGGGCTCGCGGACGTGCGTCAGGTTCGAGAACACCTCGATGCCGAGTCCGAGTCCATGTGCGTGCTCGATCAACTCGGGCAGGTGGGGGTACAACGTCGGCTCGCCCCCGATGAACTGAACGTCCAACGCCTCCATGTCGGCGAGCTGGTCCAGCACGTTCACCCAGTCCTTCACGGTCATCGTGCCGTGGCTGCCCTGCGGTGACGAGTCGGCGTAACAGTGGGTGCAGACTTCGTTGCAAACCCCTGTCACCTCCAGCCATGCGAACTTGAGCAGCGTCGTGGCTGTCATGAGCGATCCCCTGTCTGTATCGGTGGGTCCTCTGGTGCGCGGTCCGGCGGGGAAGCGGCCACTTCCCCGCCGGTTTCACGGGTCGGCCGGTTGCACAATGTGCCGAGCGGCCCGGATGCCCCGAGCGGCGAGGCGGATGAGCCGACCCGCCGGGCGATGGTCTGCCTGCGGCTCGTCCGGCCAGGGCGGGAGTGCTGCGCGCCCAACCGGTCAGGACGCGACCGTCGGCTCGCCCAGCTGATACAGCGGCAACCGCATCCCGAAGGAGAAGGCGCGCGCCGCGGCCCGAACCCGCTTCACCTGGTAGGGACACGCCACGCTGTCCAAGTCGGCGGCGGCCACCCATCGCACGTCCGACAACTCGGAACGCGCCGATTCCGGCAGCGCTACTGCGGCAGCTTCTTCCGCGGTGAGTGTTCCGCCGTCCACGACGACGTTGTATTCCTCAGCACTCGTGCCGTCCTCACCCGCAGGCACCTGGTCGATCATCAGCGCGTGCGTGACGTGCCGTTTGATACCGGTCCCCTCATGCAGCGCCCGCACGGCGGCAGCGGCAACGGTCTCCCCAGAAAGCACACCGCCACCGGGGAGCTGCCACCCCCGCTCGTCGTCTGCCTGCTTGTACCGGGGCTTGACCATCAGTACGTCCCCGTATCCGTTGCGGACCAGGACCACGGCCTCGATGCGCCTGCGGGGCGGGGAAGCGGGATCAATGCCGGCATGTGCCATCTGGATTGCCTCTCTTGGTGGGGGCCCCGGTACCGAGCACGGCAACCGCGGAGAGCACCGTCCACGTCCACGGCCCGGTTCCGTTCACTGGTGATCGCTCCTGCCTCTACGCAACCGTGTGAACACGCTGAGGGGTACCTTGGAAGCAGTGCCGAAGTATGAAAGCCATGAACGCCGGACTGCCTGGCAGGAGTTGAGGGCATGGCGCCACGCACACGCACGCCGAACACTGATCTGGCGCGACTGCTTGAACAGGCCAAATGGAGCCGGTCCCAGTTCGCGATCATCGTCAACCGGTTGGGGGCCGAGGCCGGATTGGCGCTCCACTACGACCAGTCCGCGGTCTCCCACTGGATCAGCGGCACGGTCCCAAAGGTTCCGGTCAGGCGCGTGATCCTTGAGGCGTTCTCTCGAAAGCTGCATCGCACCGTGACGCATGCCGAGGCAGGGCTACCGGTCGCACCGTCTGACCAGGCCCCGCCGGGCATCGACACGGTGGAAGAACTAGTCGACCTAGGGAGGGCCGACATGGACCCCACTCGTCGTGGTGTCATCGCCGCGGGCGGTCTGTTCTCAGCAGCACTGACCGTGCCCTTGTTCGCCGACGCGGCGCGGGCCGCTGAAGCTGTCCCAGTGGCTCCCGGCAAGGCCACGGTTCGGATCGGGTCAGGGCAAGTCGAGTCAGTACGCAGGATGACGGAGAAGATCGCGGATATCCTGGACGAGCTGGGAGGGGCCCACGCCCGCCCCATGGCCGCCGCCTTTCTGGTCCACACGGTGGCCCCGTGGCTCCGCGCCGAGGCTTCTGCGGCTGTCAGAAAAGATATGTACGCGGCGGCCTCTGACCTGACCTACCTGACCGGCTGGATGGCCATGTACGAGCGGGACCACCGTACCGCCCAGGAGTACTACACAAGGGCGCTGGAACTCGCCGGCTACGCGGATGATCACGTGACGTACTGCCGAACATTGCGGGGCATGAGCCTCCAGGCATCCAACCTTGGATACGGTGCACGGGCCTTGCAGCTTGCGGACTCGGCGGCAGAGGCCGCCCCGAAGGGCGGTCCTCGGCTTAGCGCCTTTCTGACGGGACAGCAAGCACATGCCACGTCCATGGTCGGCGACCACAGACGGGCAAGGCGCTTGCTGGCGGAGACAGAGGTATCGCTGATGAAAGCCGACAACCGTCGTGAAGCCGTCGGAGGTTACGACCAATCCGCCTATGCGTTCCACGTCTCCCATGTGCTCTACGAAGGGAAGGACCTCCCGGGCTCGATCAGCGCGTTGCAACAGGCACTGAAGGTGCAGCCGAGAAGCGAACGGCAGGGCCGGGTGCATTTCAACGCTGTGCTTGCCCAACGCCAACTGCAGTACGGACATGTCGATGCTGCGTGCGAGTCGTGGAGAAGGTTCCTGGACGACTACGAACACATTTCCTCTGCCCGAGGGGACGAGCACTTCGAGACCATGCGGCTCCGTCTGAAGCCCTACGCGCGTACACGTGCCGTGCGGGCCATCTCCCCACGAATCGCTGCCGTAGCGCAGTTGAAGGGGTAGGAGGCCGCTCCGGCATCCGGGGTCCTTGTGCGGGCGTCGCCGACGGGGGCAAGGCCCGGCGTCTCCGGTGCCGTCGCCACCCGGGTCGCTGCTCCCAGTGACGGGAACCGGCACAGGGAGTTGATCGTCATGCAGAGCATGCCTTCTGCTCTCATTCTCGGTTTCGACCCGCACGCAGTGCCCGGTATGGACGGGGACGCCATGCGCGCGGTCCTGGACAAGGAACTGGCCCGTTTCGGCGAACATGGTGTCGAGGTGTCGATGGCGCTGATCGCGCCGGACGGGTCAGCCGAGGCCACGGTGGTCGCGGCGCTGGCCGAACGCGACTGGGACGTCGTCGTCATCGGGGGCGGGATACGCAAGCCCGAACCTCTGCTGACGTTCTTCGAGCAGGTCGTGAACCTGGTCCGGCAGCACGCGCCGGGGGCAGCCATCGCGTTCAACGCGGGCATCGACGACAGCGTCGAGGCCGCCATGCGGTGGCTGTGAGCCCCAGCCCGCAAAGGCCCCTCGGGCAGCGAGTGGGTCGGATCGCGCGGACGAGGGGAGTTCGGGGCCGTCCGGAGTGTCGCGGTGGGCCTCAGGGTTCAGGGGCGGCCTTCGGGCGGTCCGGTGGGGGGGCTCTGCCGCAGTTGTCCCTTCACCACCTTCCCGCTCGCGTTCCTCGGCAGGTGGTGGACGAACTCCACCGTCCGCGGCACCTTGTAGTTCGCCATCTCCCGGCGGGAGAAGGCGATCAGGTCGTCCGCCGTCACCGTCGAGCCCGGGCGTCGCACCACGTACGCCCGGCCCACCTCGCCGAGTCTCGGGTCCGGTACGCCGATCACCGCGACGTCCGCCACGTCCGGGTGGGCGGTGAGCAGCCGCTCGATCTCGGCGGGGTAGGCGTTGAAGCCGCCGACGACGAACATGTCCTTCATGCGGTCCGTGACGCGCAGGTTGCCCCGCACGTCCAGGACGCCGATGTCCCCGGTGCGCAGCCAGCCGTCCGGGGTCACCGCGCGGGCCGTCTGCTCCGGGTCCTCGAAGTAGCCCCGCATGACGTGGTGGCCGCGCACCTGGATCTCGCCGGGGTGCCCGGGGGAGAGCGGCCGGCCCGCCGGTGACACCACCCGTACCTCCGTGTCCGGTATCGCCCGGCCCGACGTCGAGGCGATGACCTCCGGCGCGTCGTCCCCACGGCACATCGTGACGATGCCGCTCGCCTCCGAGAGCCCGTACGCGGTGAGGACCGTGCCCACCCGCAGCTCGTCGCGCAGTCGCTCGACCAGCCGGAGCGGCACGAGTGCCGCGCCCGTCACCACGAGCCGCAGCGCCGACAGGTCGTGCCGGCCGCGGGAGGGGTGGTCGAGGATCGCCTGGTGCAGGGTGGGCGGGCCGGGCAGGACGGAGACGCGCTCGGCGGCGATGCTGGCGAGGACGGCGTCGACGTCGAAGACCGGCTGGGGGATCATCGTGGCGCCCCGCGTCAGGCAGGCGATGACCCCGGCCTTGTAGCCGAAGGTGTGGAAGAAGGGGTTCACGATCAGGTAGCGGTCGCCCTCGCGCAGGCCCGCCAGTTCGCTCCACACGTCGTAGCAGCGCAGCGTCTGCGCGTGGGTGATCACGACGCCCTTGGGGCGCCCGGTCGTGCCCGAGGTGAAGACGATGTCCGAGGGCGCCGCTCCGTCGATCGCCCGCGCCCGCGCGCGGACCGCCGCCGCGTCCACGCCGTCACCGCCCGCGAGGAAGTCGTCCCAGGTCCGGAAGTCCCGCGGGGCGTCGTCGGAGAGGACGACCACCTGTTCCAGGTGCGGAAGGCCCGGCAGTGGCCCGCTCCCCGGGCCCTCGGCCGCCGCGCGGCGCAGGGCGGCGACGTAGGAGGTGCCGAGGAAGGTGCCGGTGACGAAGAGGAGCCGCGCGCGGCTGCGGGCCAGGACGTAGGCGGCCTCCGCGCCCTTGAAGCGGGTGTTCACCGGGACGAGGACGGCCCCCGCCGAGACCGCGCCGAGCGCGCAGACGATCCAGTCGAGGGTGTTGGGGGCCCAGACGGCGACGCGGTCGCCGGGCTCGACACCGCTCGCCGCGCAGGCCGCCGCCGCCCGCTCCACGCGCCGGCCCAGTTCCCCGTACGAGATACGGGTGCGGCCCTCCACGACCGCCTCCCGGTCGCCGTACCGCTCGGCGGCCGACCGGACGAGGCCGGGGACGGTGCCCCACCGCAGGTCGCCACGGATCGCAGGCCCCAGGTCGCCGCGCATCGCAAGCCCCTCCCACCGCACCAGCTGACTGACCGTCAGATTAGCGGTAGCCTGACGCCCTGTCAGCGGCCCGGACACCCGCCGGGACGCCCCTCTCGCGGAGGTGCCGCCACCCATGCCTTCCCTCAAGGACGCCACGGCGATCGTCGGGATCGGCCAGACCGCGTTCGCCCGGCAACTGCCGGAGAGCGAGCGGACGTTGGCGTGCCGGGCGATCCTCGCCGCGCTCGACGACGCGGGCATCGCCCCGTCCGAGGTGGACGCCTTCGCCTCGTACACGATGGAGGAGACCGACGAGGTCGAGGTCGCCAAGGCCGTCGGGGCGGGCGACGTCACCTTCTTCAGCAAGGTCGGCTACGGCGGCGGCGGCTCCTGCGCCACCGTCGCCCACCTCGCCGCCGCGATCGCGACCGGTCAGGCGGGCGTCGGCGTCGCCTGGCGGTCCCGCAAGCGCGGCAGCGGCCCCCGCCCCTGGAAGAACACGGCCGTCCAACTGCCCACGCCCGCCCAGTGGACGCGCCCCTTCGGCCTGCTCCGCCCGGCCGACGAGATCGCGATGCTGGCGCGCCGCCACATGCACGAGTACGGCACCACCCGCGACCACCTCTTCAACGTCGCCCTCGCCTGCCGCAACCGCGCCAACCAGAACCCCGCCGCGATGATGTACGACCGTCCGCTGACCCGCGACATGTATATGACCTCGCGCTGGATCAGCGAACCGCTCTGCCTCTTCGACAACTGCCTGGAGACGGACGGGGCGTTGGCGTGCGTGGTGGTCTCCGCCGAGCGGGCCCGCGACTGCCGCGCCCGGCCCGTGTACGTCCACTCCGTCGCGCAGGGCCTGCCCGCGCAGCACCACGGCATGGTCAACTACTGGACCGACGACCCGCTCTCGGGGCCCGCCTGGACGGCCGCCCGGCACCTGTGGAAGCAGGCCGACTTCGGCCCGCAGGACGTGGACGTCGCGCAGATCTACGACGCGTTCACCCCGCTCATCCCGCTCTCCCTGGAGGGCTACGGCTTCTGCGGGCGCGGCGAGGGCGGCGCGTTCACCGAGGGCGGCGCCCTGGAGAGCGGCGGCCGGCTGCCCCTGAACACGGGCGGCGGCGGCCTCAGCGAGGCCTACGTCCACGGCTTCAACCTCATCACCGAGGGCGTCAAGCAACTGCGGGGCACCTCCACCGCCCAGGTCCCGGACGCGGCCACCTGCCTGGTGACGGCCGGCGAGGGAGTCCCCACCTCGGCCCTGCTCCTGCGGGCCCCCTGAGGGGCCGACGAAGAGCGCGAGCGGCCACGACGATCCCCCCTCCCCGCAAAGGACGATCACATGGCAGACGCGACCACGACGACCAGCGGGCTGCTCCGCCCCGTCATGGACGACGACGGCGCCCCCTTCTGGGGCTACGCCGCCCGGGGCGAACTGCGCGTACAGCGGTGCGCCGCCCCCGCGTGCGGCGAACTCCGCTTCCCGCCCCGCCCCTGCTGCCCCCACTGCCACTCCTTCGACAGCGAGTGGCACAGGATGAGCGGCCACGGCCGCGTCTGGTCCTACGTCGTCCCGCATCCCCCGCTCCTGCCCGCCTACGCCGCGCTGGCCCCGTACAACGTGGTCCTGGTCGAGCTGGCCGACGCCCCCCGCATCCGCCTCGTCGGCAACCTCGTCTCCTCCCCCGAGGACCCGCCGAACTCCGTCGACCCGGCGCGGCTGCGGATCGGCGCACGCGTGCAGGCGGTCTTCGCGGACGTGGACGGGGTCACGCTCCCGCGCTGGATCCTGGAGCGCCCGTGAGCGGGCCCGGCGGCGCCCTGCGCACCGCCCTCGACGAGGACACCGGCGTGGCGGTCCTCACCCTGGACCGCCCGGAGCGGCACAACGCGATCGACCTGGCGACGGCCGCCGGGCTGACCGCCGCCTGGCGGCGGTTCCGCCACGACGACTCGGTGCGCGCCATCGTGGTGACCGGCGCGGGCGACCTGGCCTTCTGCACCGGCATCGACCGGGCCGCCGAGGTGCCGCAGCCCGGCTCTCCGTACATGATCGACGACCCGCTCGTCGCGATCGGCCCGAAGGCGAACGACCTCTGGAAACCGGTGATCGCCGCCGTCAACGGCATGGCGTGCGGGGGCGCGTTCTACCTGCTGGGCGAGGCGGAGTTCCTGGTCGCCGACGAGCGCGCCACGTTCTTCGACCCGCACACCGCCTACGGGATGGTCAGCGCGTACGAGACGATCCACATGGCGCAGCGCATGCCGTTCGGCGAGGTGGCGCGGATGGCGCTGCTCGGCACGGCCGAGCGGATCTCGGCGCGCAGGGCGTACGAGACGGGCCTGGTCTCGGAGCTGACGGCGCCGGGCGGCGCGCGGGAGGCGGCCGTGCGGGCGGCCGAGATCATCGCCTCCTACCCCACCGAG
This sequence comes from Streptomyces sp. NPDC005898, assembly GCF_040629635.1. Taxonomy (NCBI): domain Bacteria; kingdom Bacillati; phylum Actinomycetota; class Actinomycetes; order Kitasatosporales; family Streptomycetaceae; genus Streptomyces; species Streptomyces sp. NPDC005898. The sequence goes on from NZ_JBEXWC010000012.1 coordinate 215,363, forward strand.
GCGGTGCAGGGCACGGTCCGGGCCCTGTGGACGGCGAAGGAGGCCGCCCGCTCCCAGGCGCTGGCCCACGCGCCGCACCTGATCGCCCTCGGGAACCTGCCGCCCGACCGGCAGGCGGAGCTGTTCGGGGGCCGCCGGGGCGGCGGCTTCCGGGTCCGCTAGGAAGCGCGGCGGCCGCGTGGCGGGGGTGCCTTACCCGGCGTAGCGTCGATCTTGAGAGCCGCGTACGGAGCCACCGTGCGTGGACGACGTACGAGGAGGCCGGCATGGTCCGCAACGTCCTCGGCACGGTCCTCGCTCTCATCGGAGCGACGGCCGCCGTATGGAGCCCCTTCCGAGCCTGGTACGACGGCCGTCACGGGCGGGACTACCGCCTGGGCGAGCTGTTCTCCGGGGGCGGTGTCACCGACTCCGGGGCGCAGCTCTTCGGCTCGCTCTTCCTGCCCATGGCCTGCGCGGCGCTGGTGACGCTGGTCGGGCTGCTGCTGCGGTCCCGGCTGCTCGTGGCGCTCGCGGGCGTCGTCGTGCTCGGTTTCGCGGTGCTGTGGATGGTCCGCCAAGGCCAGAAGGAGGGGAGCCTGTCCGTCTCCGGCGACGGCTCGGGCCTCGGCCTCGGCGTCCTCGCGGCGCTCGGCGGCGGGGTCCTGCTCCTGCTCGCGGCGGCGCTCATGGCCGGGCGCTTGCGCGTGGCGGGGCCGGCGTACGACGACACCGGCGCACCGGAGCCGCGCCGCCGCCCGGGCCGCCGTGCGCGCCCCGCCGGCCGCCACGCGCACGGGCACCGGGACGACCCCGACCGCAACCGCCCGTTCTGGGAGAAGCGCCCGCAGGACACCCCGGAGGACGCCCCGGGCCATCCACCGGAGGAACCCCCGGACCGGTGACGGCCGGGGCCCCTGGGACCGGTGACGGCCCCTAGGTCCGGGGTGAGGTGCCCGTCCCCCGCTCCGCGTCCAGCGCGTACACGCAGCGGTCCTTGCTGCACGCGTACACCACGCCGTCCCGCACCACGGGTGTCCCCGTGATCTCGCCGCCGGTGGCCAGCTTCCAGCGGAGCCGGCCGTCGTCGGCCTTCAGGGTGTAGAGCAGGTGGTCCGTGGAGCCGAAGTGGATGCGCCGGTCGGCGACCACGGGCGCCCCGACGACCTCGCCGCCCGCCTGGAAGCGCCACTTCGGGGTGCCGGTGACGGCGTCCAGGGTGTAGAGCCCCTTGCCGCTGCCCACGTGGACGTGGCCGTCGGCGACGAGGACGGGTTCGATGGAGGAGCGGGACTCCGTGGCGATGCGCCAGCGGTCGCGGCCGTCCGTGGCGTCCAGGGCGTACACCGTGCCGAGGTAGTCGGCGAGGTACACGCCGCCGCCCGTGACGGCGGGGCCGGGCGCGAAGGCGGGCGGGCTGAGGAAGGCGGCGGGCGCCTCGAAGTGCCAGCGGACGTGCCCGGCGGCCACGTCGACGGCCAGGACGCGGGTGCCGGCGGCGACGTACACATAGCCGTCCGGGGCCTGGGTGACGCGGACCGGCACGCCGCCGCAGGAGGCCGCGTCGCCCACGGGGTAGGACCAGCGCTCCTCGCCGGTACGGGCCTCCAGGGCCCGCAGCCGCGCGTCCTTCCAGACGTACACCGTCCCGTCGAAGACGGCGGGCCCGGCCTCCGGCGTCTCGAAGTCGGTCTGGGCGCCGGTGATCTCCCATAGCTTCTCGCCGTTGGCGGCCTCCCAGGCCTGGACGCCGCCGCCCCGCGTGCCGGTGACGACCGTGCCCCGGGCGGCCTGGAGGGAGTACACCCACGCGTCGGTCGGCAGCCGCCACAGGTCGGAGCCGTCGGCGCCGTCGAGGGCGTACAGGGTGGGGCCGTCGGAGGCGTGGACGCGGCCGTCGGCGACCGCCATGGACCAGGCGACGTCCCGGGTCTTGAAGCTGCGGCGGCCCGTGCCGACGTCCAGGGCGTGCACCTCGAAGGAGGTGACGTAGACGAGGTTGCCGGCCACGGCGGGCGTGCCCCACACGTCGTTGGACATCCGGAACCGCCACGGCCGCCACGTCTTGGGACCCGTGTCGGGCGCGACCGCGGGCGGCGGCACGGCCGGTGCCGCGGGTGCGCCGGTGCCCGGCCCGCCCTGGGGCGAGGAGGAGCGCGACCAGGAGGCGGCGAGCCCGAAGTCACCGGGCACGGCGGCCGCGCGCGCGTCGGCCACCCGGGGCCCGGGGCCGATCGGCACCTGATAGGAAGAGCGTCGGGGAGGGAAAGATTGTACAAGGCGCTGTGTAGAACTAGGTGGTCGACGTATCAATAAAAAACGGGGT